>JBBSMV010000149.1:0-7788 GCA_038232975.1 Rhodothermales bacterium | reverse complement strand
GACCCAGTAGCCCTTGTCCTTGAGGTAGCTCACGAGGTGATGGCCGATGAAGCCGCCGGCCCCCGTGACGAGCACGCGGGTCTGGGAATGGTCGGTGCCGTTCGCTGCGTTGTCCATGCCGTTCTGCTGAGAAGAAGAGGTCGGAATAGTAAAAAGCGGCCCGCCGCCCCGCCGGTGCATACCAGGGAGAATACCAGGGAGAGGCGGGCCGCCGGCTGGCTTTACTGCTTCGGCAGGTAGCCCATCTCGGTGAGGTCGGCGACGATCTTGTCGACGGCCTCGTCGACGTCCATCTCCTGGGTCGGGATGTCGATCTCGGCGTCGGTCGGCTCCTCGTAGGGGTCGGAGATGCCGGTGAACTCCTTGATGATGCCGGCACGGGCCTTCGCGTAGAGGCCCTTCACGTCGCGCGCCTCGCAGACCTCGAGCGGGGTCGAGACGAAGACCTCGACGTAGCCGCCGCCGGCCTCGATGGCGTCGCGGTTGGCGCGGCGGTCGGCCTCGTAGGGGGCGATCGGGGCGCAGACGGCGATGCCGCCGTGCTTGGTGATCTCGCTTGCCACGTAGCCGATGCGCTGGACGTTGGCCGAGCGGTCCTCGCGCGAGAAGCCGAGGCCCTTCGAGAGGTTGGTCCGCACCACGTCGCCGTCGAGCAGCGTCACGGTGCGGTCGCCGTACTCCCTGAGGCGGTCGAGCAGCGCGTTGGCGATGGTGGACTTGCCCGAGCCGGAGAGGCCGGTGAAGAAGACGGTGAAGCCCTGCTTGTGCTTCGGCGGGTGGCTCTTGCGGAGCTCAGCGACGACGGCCGGGTAGGTGAACCAGCCGGGGATGTCCTCGCCGTTGGCGAGCATCTCGCGCTGCTGCGTGCCCGAGATGTTCTCGAACGCCTTGCCCTGCGCCTTCGCCTCGTCAATGGGCGTGTAGGCGTCGTCCTCGGGGACGTAGACCATGAGCTGGAAGGGCACCATCTGGACGCCCATCTCGTCCTCGAAGCGCTCGAAGAGCGCCTGCGCGTCGTAGGGACCGTAGAACGGCTCGCCGTGGGAGTCGTTGCCCGGCCCGGCGTGGTCGCGCCCGACGATGAGGTGGGTGCAGCCGTAGTTCTTGCGGATCAGGCCGTGCCAGACGGCCTCGCGCGGGCCGCCCATCCGCATCGCCAGCGGGAGCAGGCTCAGGAGCGCCTCGCCCTCGGGGTACTCGTCGAGGATCGCCTGGTAGCAGCGGACGCGGGTGTAGTGGTCCACGTCGCCGGGCTTGGTCATCCCGACGACCGGGTGGATGAGCAGCATCCCGCCGATCTCCTCGGCGGCGCGGTGGGTGAGCTCGTAGTGGGCGCGGTGCATCGGGTTCCGGGTCTGGAACGCGACAACGCGGCTGACGCCCTGCTCCTCGAAGAGGGCGCGCAGCTCGGCCGGCGTCCGGCGGAGCGCCGGGTAGTCGTAGTGCTTGGGGAGCTGGACGCCTTCGAGCGCGCCGCCGAGGTAGACCTCGCCGGCCTGGTCGAAGAGGTACGAGACCGCCGGGTGCTTCTTGTCGGTGGTGCCGAAGACCTCCGTCGCCTCGCGCTCCTTGTCGGGGGTCCACCGGCTCTCGACCGTCAGGATGGCGAGCAGCAGGCCGGTGTTGTCGCGCAGCGCGACGCGGTCGCCCTCGCTCAAGTCGGCGGCGGTCTGCTGGTCGACGTCGAGCGTGATCGGCATCGGCCAGAGCGTGCCGTCGGCGAGGCGCATGTCCTCGACGACGCTGTTGTAGTCGGCCTCGGTCATGAAACCCCTGAGCGGGGAGAAGCCGCCGTTGAGGATCAGCTCGATGTCGCAGGTCTGGCGCGGGGTCAGCGTGATCGAGGGGAGGTCGTGGGCGGCCTCGCGGGCCGCCTCGGCGTCGGCGTCGGCCACGAGGTCGCAGAGGGTGCCGCCGTGCGGGGCAATGAGGGACGTATCGGTCATCGTGAAGCAGGGAGTTCGGGGGAGGGAAAGAGAGAAGCCCAGAAGATGCCTAAAGTCGGCGCGAGGGTCAAGCCGGCAGGGATTCTCCTTGCAAATTGCTTACACGGGGGTATCGGCTGGCCGCCAGTCACTCCTTAATCCGGGAACGATTTCTTCACAGCGAGCGGGAGTGGAGGGCTTTTAAGAGCGGAAGAGTGGAAGCAAGAAAGAGCAGAAGATGTATCGGTATGACCGCCACGCCCTTCCTCCCCCCATTCCCCCCACGCCCTCCTCTCCCCTTCACAGCCACACGAAGTGGATCATCCCGATGGCGATCACGGCGACGGTGAGCGAGACCGGGAGGCCGGCGCGGACGTAGTCGGTGTAGCGGTAGCCGCCCGGCCCCATCACCATCAGGTTCGTCTGGTAGCCGATGGGCGTCAGGAAGCTCGCCGCCGCCGCAACCGTGATCGCCAGGGCGAACGCCTTCGGCTCGGCCCCGAGCTCGGCCGCGACCGAGAGGGCGACGGGGAACATGAGCACGGCCGAGGCCTTGTTCGTGATCAGCTCGGCGAGCACGTTGGCCGTGACGTAGACGAGCGCGAGCGCGCCGAGCGGCCCGGCCCCGGCGGCGAGGCCCGTGATGCCGTGCGCCGCCACCGCCGCCAGCCCCGTCGCCTCGACGGCCTTGCCGATGCCGAGCGCCGCCGCGATCACGAGCAGCACCGAGAGGTCAATGGCCTGCCGCGCGCTCGGCCCGCTGACGCAGCCGACGACGACCATCGCGAGCGCCGCGCAGAAGGCCGCCACGGTGAGCGGCACCACGTCCGCCGTCGCCACGACCACCATCCCGACGAGCAGCGCCAGCGCAACCGGCGCGCGGCGGCTCGCCTTCTCGGCGCGCTGCTCGACCGGCGTGACGTAGTAGAACTCCTCGCGGCTCGGCCCGGAGTAGTCGTTGAAGTACGGCCCGGCCTCGATCAGCAGCAGGTCGCCCGCCCGGAGCGGCGTCTGCCCGAGCGATCCGGCGATGCGCTCGCCCCGGCGGTGGATCGCCAGGACGACGCCGCGGTAGCGCTCGCGGAAGTCGGCCTCCTTGAGCGTCCGCCCGACGAGGCCGGAGGTCGTCGCCACGACGGCCTCGTAGAGGATGAGGTCCTGCGGGTCGCGCAGCCGGTCGCGGGTCTCGACGGCGGAGACCTTGCGCTCGAGGCCAGGCCGCTCCAGGAGGCGGTCGAGGACCTTCACGTTCCCGACGAAGGTCAGCACGTCGCCGGCCGCGAGCACCTCGTCCGGGCTGGCGACGACGATCCGCTCGCCGCGCCGGAAGTGCGCGAGGTAGGCCGCGCCGAGCGTGCGCAGGCCGGCCTCCTCCACGGTCTGCCCGAGGAACGGCGCTTGGCTGGAGACGCGCACGTCGAAGTGGTAGTCGCGGAGCTGCGCCCGGCGCTCCTCGCCGCCCTCGGCCGCCGGCAGCGTCCGGTGCCCGACGAGCGAGAAGTAGACCGCCACGACGAGCACCGCCGGCACGCCGATCCAGGCGAAGTCGAACATGTTGAACCCCGGCAGCCCCTCGGCCAGCAGCAGGCCGTGGACGACGACGTTCGTGGACGCCCCGACGAGCGTCAGCATCCCGCCGAGGATAGCGGCGTAGGAGAGCGGGATCAGCAGCTTCGAGGCCGGGACGCCGCGCTGCCGGCCCCACTCCTCGACGCGCGGGATCAGCATCGCCACGACGGGCGTGTTGTTCAGGAACCCCGAGAGCATCGAGGTCATCGGCATCACGCGCGCCAGGATGCCCCCGACCCGGCCACTGCTTCCGCCCGGTGTCATGAGCCGGTCGAGGAAGGCGAGTGCCCGCGTCCGCTCGATGCCGGCGGCGACGACGAAGAGCGCGCCGACCGTGATGACCGCCGGGTTCGACAGCCCGTAGAACGCGTCGGCCGGCGGGACGACCCCGGCCAGCAGCAGCAGCCCGAGCGTGCCGAGGAGGATGAGGTCCGGCCGGGCGAGGTTCGACACGAGGCCCGCTGTCATCAGCACGAGCGCGCCGAGCGTGTACCACGCCTCCCAGCCGAGACTAACGGAGTCGGGGGTCACGAGTCGGGGGTGGGGAGTCCGTAGGCATGGGCGGGGTATCGGCGGCTCAGGAAGGAAAGGCAAGCGGCTACGGCCCTAGCCCAGGTACTGCTGCCAGTCGAGCGCGGGGTCGCCGACGGTCATGATCGCCGGGTTGCGGAGGCTCTCCTTGTTGTAGCGCAACCGCTCGCCCCCGAGCGTCGTCACCTGCCCGCCGGCCGTCTCGACGATGCACTGCGCCGCGGCCGTGTCCCACTCCATCGTCGGGACGGTGCGCGGGTAGAGGTCGGCCGCGCCCTCGGCGACGAGGCAGAACTTGAGCGAGCTGCCCATTGAGGCCGCCTCGACCGCGACCCCGGCCTCGGCCATCTTGGCGAGGATCGCCGCCACCTCCGGCCCCGCGTGGTCCCGGCTCGCCACGACTGTGAGTTGCTTCGGCTTGGCGGTGCGGACCTCGATCCGGCGCGGCGCGCCGTCGCCGTTCTGCCGGAAGGCTCCGGCCCCGCGCTCGGCGAAGTAGGTCACCCGCTGCGCCGGGACGTAGACGACACCTTGCACCGGCTCGCCGTCCTCGACGAGCGCGATGTTGACCGTGAACTGGCCCGTCTTCTTGATGAACTCCTTCGTGCCGTCGAGCGGGTCCACGAGCCAGAAGCGGCTCCAGCTCCGGCGCTCGGCGATCTCCTCCGGCGGCGACTCCTCCGAGAGCACGGGCACGTCCGGGAACGCTGCCCGGAGCCGGCCCACGATCAGGTGGTGCGCGGCGCGGTCGGCCTGCGTCAGCGGCGAGTCGTCGGCCTTGTAGTCAACGGGGACCTCGTCGTCGTAGCGGTCGAGGATGGCGCGGCCGGCTTCTTCGGCGATCCGGCGGAGGTCTGCGAGCATGGAGGCAAGAGCGCGACAGGGAAGGAAAGGAAGGCTAACCGAGAGGGCTAACAGAATAGCGCCGGCCTGCCGATAGGATGGGGTAAGTTCCTGCGAAAGCCTCAGCGCCCGCCCCCGCCCATGCGCCCCTCCCGCCTCGCCCTCGCCGGGCTGCTGCTCCTGCTCGCGCCCGCCGCCCTCGCCCAGCGCGACGGCCTGCTCCAGACCGGCGACCAGGTCTCGGAGTTCCTGCTGCGCCAGCAGGCCCTCGGCCGGCTAGGCGGCGCGTTCCTGCTGAGCCAGCCGCTCTCGGCCTACGAAGCCCAGCGCTACCTCGACTCGCTCGCCGTCCGCGCCGAGACGCTGAGCGCCGTAGACCGCGCCCTCCTCCAGCGCTTCCGGGGCGAGCGGCCCGGCCCCGGCACCGAGACCGTCCGCCGCTGGAGCGCGCTGCTCTACCGCAACGGCGAGGACCTCCTCTCGGTCGCGGGCGACGACTTCGCCCTACAGCTCAGCCCGGCCGCCTACCTGAGCTACGGGCGGGCGCGCCAGACCGCGAGCGCGACCCGCCCCGGCACGACGCCGGTCTGGCAGAACACCCGCGCCGTCCGCGCCTCCGGCCACGTCGGCCCCGTCTTCTTCGAGTCGCGCATCGAGGAGACCCAGCAGCGCCCCGTCGTGGCCGAGATCGAGGGGGCGACGAGCCCGCGCGAGCGCGTCGTGCGCTTCCTCCCGCTCGCGGCCGGCGAGCGCGACCGGGGGACCTACGACTTCGGCCGGGCGATGGGCATCGTCGGCTTCCACTCGGAGCACTTCGAGGTCCGCTTCGGGCGCGACCGCAACCGCTGGGGCGCGGGCACCAACAGCCTCTGGCTCTCGGACTTCGCGCCGGTCTACGACCAACTCCAGGTCCGCACGTCAGTCTGGCGTCTCCAGTACGTGAACCTGTTTACGGCGATGGAGGCGCAGTCGGTCTTCCCGGAGCGCGAGCGCGCCCTGCCGCGCAAGTACGGGGCCTTCCACAAGCTCGCGCTCAACGTGACGGACCGGCTCCAGGTGGAGCTCTTCGAGAGCGCCATCTTCCTGCCGGACACCCTCAGCGGGCGCTCGGCCTACGACGTGTCGTTCCTCAACCCGATCATCTTCTACCACCAGGTCGAGAAGGACTACAACTACCGGGGCAACCTCGGCGTCGGGGCCGGGCTGTCGTGGGTCGCCCGCCCCGGCGTCCGGCCCTACGGGCAGGTGCTGCTGACGGAGTTCCAGGCGAAGGAGCTGTTCTCGAGCCGGCGGGCGTGGAGCACCAAGTGGGGTGTCCTCCTCGGCCTCCACCTGGCCGACCTGCCCGTGGAAAACCTCGACCTCCGCGCCGAGGTCGCCCGCATCCGGCCCTACACCTACAGCCACCACGCCGACGGCAACTACACCCACTACAACGACCCGCTCGGGCACGTGGCCGGGCAGAACCTGTGGGACGCCGCGCTCTTCGTCCGCTACCGGCCGCGCCCGCGCGTCCGCCTCGCGCTCAACGGCGCGTTCACCCGGCGCGGCCGGGACACCGAGGCGGAGAACTTCGGCGGCGACCCGCGCCGCTCCTACGACGAGCGCGTGCGCGACCTCGGCGTGCGCCTCCTCCAGGGCGTCCGCCGCGACGAGCTGCTCCTGGAGCTGGAGGCCGGCTACGAGCTGCTGCCCGGCCTCTTCCTCGAAGGCGGCCTCCGCCTCGAATCGAGCGACGACGAGGAGACGGGGGTCTACCGCTACGCCGCGCCGTTCGCGCTCGTCCGGTGGGGCCTCCCCTTTCGCAGTGTGCGGTACTGAGCGCGAAGGATCGAGACCGTGGAGCGGAGGGCGGGGCGTGGGCTGGACGACGCAGCGCCGAGGGAGGGACAGTCGCGTGGCAGACTGACAACGGACGACGCGTAGCTTAAGCTACGCCGGTTCTACCCGTCCCTAACATCTTGGCGCGGCACTGGAGCGTGTGGAGAATCACCCAGGACGGCTCTCACGGGCCAGAGCCCACACGCCCTAGCAAGCTCAGTCGCCGCCTCGGCCCCGGTGCCGCCCGTTGTCGTGGTCGCGGTGCCTGCTGCCGCGGGGGTCTCGCCGAGCGCGCTGTGTTTCGTACCGGACGAGATCGCGGTAGGCGTGGCGCTGACGGCGGTTCAGCTCGCGCTCGATGCGTTTGTCGGCGTGGTGCCACCAGTCGCGCGTGGCGCGGTCGTCGTAGCGGCGCGGGAAGAGGTTGGCGTACCGAGGGGAGCGGCTGCGCCGGAGGTGGTCGATGGCGCGGTCCGTGAGGAGATGCTCGATGCGGGCTTCTTGCCGCCGGTCGAGGCGGAGCGTGCGGTCGAGGTCGCGGACGTAGCGGTGGGCGTCGCGGGAGACGCGGGCGTAGACGCGGCTCGGGGCGCGGTGCGAGGCGTGGCGCGCGTCGGGAACCCGGCGGTCGTAGCGGACCGTGGGGCCTGTAGGCGCACACCCGGCCGTGAGCAGGCCGAAGCCGAAGGTCAGCAGGAGGAGCGAGCGGGAGATGGAGCTAGGCATGGAGCGTAGGCGTTGAGGGACGGGTGGTCTCGTGAGGCCTCCGTCTCCCAGGCCGCTGCGGCACCGGACAAAGTCACGCAACGAGCCGCTGGCATACGGCCTTCTTCATGCTCGTGCTTCTTCACGCTCGTGCTTCTTCATGCTCGCGGCTTCGCCGCACCCCTGCCCGCACGGGGGCGATCCAACGCGCGCATCCATCCCCCGTGCAGCCCCTCCCCCCGGCAGAGCCAGCACCCTTCTCCCCTCCCGGGTCGCACCGGCATAGCCTAGGGCGTGTGGACATGTGCGAGGTCAGCCTCATGCGAGGTCACGATTTCGTCTTCGCAAGGCGCACGAGGGACGAGTCCCGGAGGAGCCAGATGCTTCGGCATCG
>JBBSMV010000148.1:0-7868 GCA_038232975.1 Rhodothermales bacterium | reverse complement strand
TGCTCGTAGACGGGGTGCAGGCGGCGGGGGCGCACGAGGCGGCGTTCGCGGCGGGGTCGCTGCCGAGCGGGGTGTACGTCGTGCGCCTGGAGGCGGGGCTGTTCAGCCAGACGCGGCGGCTGCTCGTGCTGCGGTAGCGGCCCCGCCGACTGGAGCCTACGGAGGCGAAGAGGGGAGCCTCGCCGCGCTCACGCATCGTCGCGGGCGCGCATTGCCCGGAGTGCGGCCTCGCTGAGGAACGCCTCGACCTCGACCCCGCCGCGCGTCTCGCGCACCTTCACCCGGTCGAGCGCGTCGAGCATCGCCGGGTCCGACTTGGCGGACATCTTCATCGCGCTCACGGTCCCGCGCGCGAGGTCGGCCACGTCGCCGGAGGCGGTGCCGGCGCGCGGCGTGCCGAGGGCCTTGACCCCGATCCCGTCGCTCTTGAACCCGACCGACAGCACGGCGTCCTCGACGAGTTGCCCGGCTTCGCCGAAGGGGTCGTGCCCGTTTGCGTGCTGCCCGTCCATACCACGCACGGCCACCCACAGGTCGTCCGGGAAGCCCGCCCGGCCGATGAGTGCCATCATCGCGGCGTCGCCGCTGAGGCCGGCGGTGCCCGCCTCGATTCGGTCGAGCATCTCTCGGACGCCCGCCGGGGACGAGGCCACGATCATGTCGTCGTTGACGAGCGCGAAGGCCATCTCCTCCTCGCCGCCCGCTTCGGTGTAGACCGGCACGTCGGCGTAGGTCGAGCGCCGGAGGGCGAGGTCGGGTTGGTCGTCGATGTAGGCGTCGAGGCGGGCGCGGTCGTAGTCGGCGTAGGCGACGAAGTAGGGCGTGCTCTCGTCGCCCTGCCCGGCGATGCCGAAGTAGACGCGGTGCAGGTCCTCGTCCGGGTCGAAGCCGGTGGCGGCGATGAGGTCCTCGAACCGTGCCCCGTGCTCGCCCTGAATGCGGCCAATCGAGAACTCGCCGCCGCTGACGAAGTCAAAGGCGTCCGAGGAGCGGGCCTCGTCGAGGTTAATCATCCCGGCGGTCTGGACGTTCGCCGGGAGCACGTCGAGGGCATCCCGGGTTTGGAGCGCGAGCTCGCCGGGGGATTGCACGTTCTCGCAGCCGGCGGTGAGGAGCGCGAGGAGGGTGAGGCAGGCGAAGAAGCGTCGCATGGAGGTCGGGTTCGGTAAGAAGGGCACTGCCCGCCTTGTTCGTTTCGCGGGAAGGCGAAGTTGCGGCGACAGCGAAAAGATGAGGGAGAGCGGAAGCAGGGCGCAGCGGTGGAATCTCAACATCCTCCGCTCTCCCCACCCTCCGCTCTTTCCCTCTTAAAAGTCCTTCCGCTGGAAGAGCGCGAAGGCCCCGGCGTAGCACGCCGCGCCGAAGAGCAGCGACGCGGCGAGCGGCCGCCACGACCCGACCGGCTCGCCACCGGTGAGCTGCCATGTCATGCTCGTCCCGGCGGGGAAGGCTGGGATGATGTGGTGGAGCGCGACGTAGACCTCGCGCCACGGCCGCTGAATCTGCACCGCCGCCTCCGGCCCCGCCATCAGCACCAGCGACGCCACGATGACCCCGAGCGCCACGATCAGCGCGAGCGCGTTGCTCTCGGTCCACACGCTCACCAACGTCACGATCCCGTAGAGCACCGCGAAGAACGCCAGCACCACCCCGACCCCGAGCAGGAAGCCGCCGTTCCAGATCCCGCTCTTGAGCGACATCACCAGCCACACCGCCCCGAGCACGTAGACCACGAGCGCCGCCACGACGAGGAGCACCCCGACGAGCCGCCCGCCGAGGAGGGCTGGGCGCGAGACCGGCTTCGAGAGCAGCAGGTCCACCTGACCCCGCTCCATCAGGCTCGTCACGAGCGAGCCGGTGGCGAAGAGCCCGAGCAGCAGCGCCACCCAGAACGTGATCCCGGCCACCGCCTGCTCGACCGTCACGACGAGCTCCTCGAGCGGGTTCTCCCCGAACGGCCGCACCGTCTCGGTCGCGACCTCGCCCGTCTCGGGGTCCTGCACTTCCACCTCCCGCTCCAGCGGCTCCTCCTGCCCGAAAATCCGCAGCCCTGCCAGCGTGCCGTCCACGATGTCGAGGTTCAGCGCGAACGTCAGCATCACCCACACGAAGGTCGCCACGCCGAAGAGGCCGACGATGATGAACTTCGACCGCAGCTCGCGGAGGGTCAGCAGGACGATGCCGAGCATGGGGCTGGGAGTGTGGGAGTGTGGGAGTGTGGGAGTGTGGGCGGAAGCTGGGAAAGGTACCGAGACCGTCGCGCTCTGCGCTGACCCGTAGGGGTGCCCCCGTGTGGTCGCCCGAGGGCCGGCACTTCACCGTCTCACCGTCCATCGCCTGGCGGCGTCACGACCTCGACGAAGAAGTCCTCCAGGCTCTGCCGGAGCGGCTGCACCGACTCGATCTCGACGCCCGCGGCGCGGAGCGCGTCGAGCGTGGCGTTGAGGTGGGCGCGGTCCTGCACCGCGAGGCGGTAGCGGGCGAGCGGTGCGCCGTCGGCACGGCTCGCCGTCTCCGAGGCATCCCGAAGAACGGCCTGGAGGTGGGCGTGGAGCGTGGCCGGGAGCGCGGTGCAGCGCAGCTCGTAGACCCGGTCCTGCGTCGTCAGCGCCTCGACCGATCCGATCCGGGCGAGCGCGCCGTCCTTGAGGATCGCCACGCGCGTGCAGACCTGCTCGACCTCGCTCAGGAGGTGGGAGTTGAGGAAGATCGTCGTCCCCTCGCCGCTGATCTCGAGCAGCAGGTCGCGGATTTCGCGGCGGCCGACGGGGTCCACGCCGTCGGTCGGCTCGTCGAGGAAGAGGAGGCCGGGCGCGTTCATGAGCGCCTGCGCCAGGCCGAGGCGCTGCATCATGCCCTTCGAGAAGGTGCGGACCTTCGTGTCGGCCCGCTCCCCGAGGCGGACGCGCGCCAGAAGCTCCGGTGCGCGGCGCGCACGCTCGGCCGCCCCGACCCCGGCGACGCGGGCGTAGTAGTCGAGGGTCTGCCTCGCCGTGAGGTAGGGCGGGAAGCGGTGGCTCTCGGGCAGGAAGCCGACCGCCCGCCGCGCCTCCGGCTCGCGGATGTCCCGGCCGAAGAGCCGCCCCTCGCCGCCCGTCGGCCGGACGACCCCGAGGAGCAGCTTCACGAGCGTCGTCTTGCCCGCGCCGTTCGGCCCGAGGAGGCCGAAGATCTCGCCGCGCGTGACCTCCAGGTCGAGCGGCCGGAGCGCCTCGACGCGCGCGCCGAACGCGCTGCGGTAGGTCTTGTGCAGGCCGAGCGTGGAGACAGCAGGCATAGGACAGAGGACAGACCAAGCTGGAAAAGGTACCGAGACCATCGCGCCTGTAGGGGCGACCCCAGGTGGTCGCCCGAGGGTTGGCACGTCTCCTCCACAGGTGCCTGTAGGGGCGAACGGCCGGTCGCCCGAAGGCTGGCCCCAGCCCCGGTGCTCCGGCACGAGACGGGCGGCACCGCGCCGAGGTTACACCGGCGCTTCGCCCTCGCCGTTTGCCGGGGCCGACTGCTTGATCGAGCGGGCCGGCGGGTCGGTCTCCTGCCGCATGTAGACCGTCCGCCGTGGGAACGGGATCTCGATGCCGCGCTCGTCGAAGCGGCGCTTGATCCGCGCCGTCACCGCCGACTCGCCGAGGTCGGTCACGGCCTGCACCGTCGGGGCCTCCTCGAGCATCACCTCCTTGTTCTCCGGGACCGCCGCCCACTCGTTCGCCACCTCACGCAGCACCTCCAGGATTTCGTCGAGGTCCTGCTCGTAGGAGACGCCGACCGGGACGACCACGCGGGCGAAGCCGACGCTCTTGTTGCCGAACGTCCGCAGCTCGCCCGCCGGGATCATGACCAGCTCGCCGTCGAACTTGCGGACCTTGATGAGGCGGAGGCTGATGCCCTCGACGGTCCCCGTGGTCCCCCCGAAGGTCACGAGGTCGCCGACGTGGATGATGTCGTCGAAGAGCAGGAAGATGCCCGAGATGACGTCTTTGACGAGGGTCTGCGCGCCGAAGCCGATGGCGAGGCCCGCGATCCCGGCCCCGGCCAGCAGCGGCCCGATGTCGAGGCCGATCTCGGCGAGGACCGTGATGGCCGCCATCGTCCAGACGACGTAGCGCGTCGCCGACATCAAGAGGTTCGAGACCGTGAAGGCGCGCTGCCGCCGCGGGTCAATGGCCGGCAGGTCCTCGGTCTCTTTGCGCCAGCGCAGCATCAGCCGCCGCACCAGCCCGACGACGAAGAGCGCCAGGGCGATGATGACGGCGATGCGGAGCACGGTGACCCCGGCCGACAGCCAGAAGTCCAGCCCGGTCAGGTCCGCCAGCGTGAGGTCGGAGGACTCGGTAACGACGGCGGTGGTGTCGGCTTGCATAAGGTTGGGGGTCGGAAGGTCGGGGTCGGAGGCCCTTGCCCCCAACCCCAACCCTCAAACTCAAAACTAGCGATCCGACAGCGCTGCGATGCCGGGGAGCGCGTCGCCCTCGATGAACTCGAGCATCGCGCCGCCGCCCGTCGAGACGTGCGAGACGGCGGCGGCGAGGCCCGCCTGCGTGAGGGCCGCCACCGAGTCGCCGCCGCCGACGATCGAGAGCGCGCCGTTCTCCCGCGTCGCCGCGACCGTCGCCTCGGCCACGGCGAGCGTGCCGGCGGCGAAGTTGGGCATCTCGAAGACGCCCATCGGCCCGTTCCACAGGATCGTCTGGGCGCTGCGGAGGATGCTCCGGTACTGGCTCTGCGTGTTCGGCCCGATGTCGAGCGCCATGCCTTCGGCGATCTCGCCGCTGACGACGCGCCGCCGCGCGTCATTGTCGAAGGCGTCGGCGACAACGTGGTCGGAGGGGAGCACGATCTGGTCGCGCGCGCCGTCGTAGAGCGCGAAGGCCTCGCCCGTCCGGTCGTCCTCGACGAGGGAGCTGCCGACGTTGTGGCCGAGGCTCTTGAGGAACGTGTAGCTCATCGCCCCGCCGATGAGCAGGCGGTCCACCCTGCCGAGGAGCGCCCGGATGACGCCGAGCTTGTCCGAGACCTTCGCCCCGCCGAGGACCGCCACGAACGGCCGCTCCGGCTGGCCGAGCGCCGCGCCGAGCGTCTCGACCTCGCGCTGGAGCAGCAGGCCCATCGCGGCCTGATCCAGGATCTCGGTCACCCCGACCGTCGAGGCGTGCGCCCGGTGCGCCGCGCCGAAGGCGTCGTCCACGTAGACCTCGCCGAGGGCGGCGAGTTGCCGGGCGAAGGCGGGGTCGTTGCTCGTCTCGCCGGGGTGGAAGCGCGTGTTCTCGAGCAGGACCACGGCTCCGGCCGGGGCGTCGGCAATCGCCCGCTCCGCCTCGTCGCCGACGGTGGCCGGGGAGAATACCACCGGCGCGCCGAGCAGCGTGCCGAGGTGCGCGGCGACGGGGGCGAGCGAGTAGGCCGGGTCGGGCGCGCCCTTCGGCCGGCCGAGGTGGCTCATCAGGACCGCCGTGCCACCGGCCTCGGTGATGGCGCGGATCGTCGGGAGCGCCGCGCGGATGCGGGTGTCGTCGGTGATCGTCCGGCTCCCATCGGGGGCCGCGTCGAGCGGGACGTTGAAGTCCACGCGGACGAGCACGCGCCGGCCCGCCAGGTCGAGGCCGGCGTGGGTGTGCTGGGGCATAACGAAGAAAATGGGTAGGGGCCACGCATGCGTCGCCCCTACGGGCGGATCGGCCGTCGAGGCGCGTTATGCGGTTTCGGCGACCCGCATCAGCTTGCCGATCAGGTCCACGGTCCGGTTGGCGTAGCCCCACTCGTTGTCGTACCACCCGACGACCTTCGCCATCTTGCCGTGGGCCATCGTCGAGGGCGCGTCGAAGATGCACGAGTGCGGGTTGTGGACGATGTCGGAGGAGACGAGCGGCGCGTCCGAGTATTCGAGGATGCCCTTGAGGCCGTCGCCGGCAGCGGAGGCGAAGGCGGCGTTGATCTCGTCGGCCGTGGCCTCGGTCGTGAGGATCGCCGAGAGGTCGGTCAGCGAGCCGTCGGGGACCGGGACGCGGACAGCGAACCCGTCGAGGCGGCCTCGTAGCTCCGGCAGGACGAGGCCGACGGCCTTCGCCGCGCCGGTGGTCGTCGGGACCATGTTGAGGGCGGCGGCGCGGGCGCGGCGGAGGTCCGCGTGCGGCGCGTCCTGGAGGTTCTGGTCCGAGGTGTAGGCGTGGATCGTCGTCATGAAGCCCTGCTCGACGCCGAAGGCGTCGTCGAGGACCTTGACCATCGGGGCGAGGCAGTTCGTGGTGCAGCTCGCGTTCGAGACGATCTCCTCGTCGCCGGTGAGGGTGTCGTCGTTGACCCCGATCACGACGGTGGCGTCGACGTCGCCTTTGGCCGGGGCCGAGATGACGACCTTCTGCGCGCCGCCTTTGAGGTGGAGCGCGGCCTTCTCGCGGCTGCGGAAGACGCCCGTCGCCTCGACCACGACCTCGGCCCCGAGGGTGCCCCACGGGAGGGCCGCCGGGTCGCGCTCGGCGAAGACCCTGAAGCGGTCGCCGTCGACGACGAGGTCGCCGCCCTCGACGCGGACCTCGCCGGGGTAGACGCCGTGGACGGAGTCGTACTTGAAGAGGTGGGCCAGCGTCTCGGCGTCGGTCAGGTCGTTGACCGCGACGATGTCGTAGGTGCTGTGGCCGCGCTGACTGCGTTCGAGGATGGAGCGAAAGACGAGGCGGCCGATCCGGCCGAACCCGTTGATCCCGATCTTGATCGGCATAGACATAGAGGCTGCGTGGGGAGGGGGAGAGCCGGCGGCGCGGGGCCGCTGCCGGCATGCCGGGGAACCTAGCCACTGGCCTCATGGGACGCAGTGAAAACGCGGCTAAAAGGCGCTTCACGCGGCGGCGAAGGGGCACGGCGCGGCCTATCTTTGCGCCCCGCTCACGCTCGGGCCTCGGCTCGGGCGTTTCCTTTCCGAACTCCTCGCGGCGCGCCCGCTCCACCAGAACGCCCCCGCTATGTCCTCGATGCTCAAGCCCCCGAAGCCCGTCAGCCGACGCCAGGAGCTCCGCGAAGACAAGGTCGTCACCGCCTACGCGCGGACGATGACGCTGGCCGAGGAGCAGAAGGGCCTGCTGATCGCCGCCGCCGCCGGGATCGTGGTGATCTTCCTCGGGGTGCTCGGCTTCACCTACTACCAGGCCAACCAGGGGAGCCGCGCCGACGACCTCCTCGGGGCGGTCCTGCCGCTCTACGAGGAGGGCTCCTACCAGGAGGCCCTCGACGGCACCGCCGAGACGCCCGGCCTGCTCGAGATCGCCGACGACTACGGCTCGACCGGGGCGGGCAACCTCGCCCGGTTCTACGCCGCCAGCGCGCTCTTCGAGCTGGGCCGCGCCGAGGAGGCCGCCGAGCAGTGGGCCGCCTACGACGGCGGCGACGACCTCCTCGGCGCGAGCGCCATCGCCGGCCGTGCCGCCGTGGCCGAAATGGACGGCGACCACGCCGAGGCCGCCGACCTCTACCGCCGCGCCGCGCGCACCTACGAGAACGCCGCCACCGCGCCGGCCTACTACCTCGACGCTGCCCGCAACTACGAGGCCGCCGGCAGCTACGACGCCGCGCGCGCCGCCTACGAGGCCATCACCGAGGACTACCCCGATGCGCCCGAGGCCGCGACGGTCGCCGCCCTGAGCGCCCGGCTCGACGCGCTCACGAATGGCGAGTGACGAGTGGTGAGTAGCTTGCAGTCTGTGTAGCAACTCTTGAGGGAGCGTCCCCCTCCTGGGCAGCAGGGTCGCTAAGTTCTGACACCTCCCTCAAAAGCACCGTCATTCCCGACCCCGATCGGGAATCCAGAGCGCCCAGCACGCCTTCTGGATTCCCGCCTTCGCGGGAATGACTACCATCTTTGCATCTGAGACGATGAG
>JBBSMV010000147.1:0-7873 GCA_038232975.1 Rhodothermales bacterium | reverse complement strand
TCGCCCCCAACTTCGAGCGCGGCCTCTACGAGCAGGACCGCGCGCTGCTCGACGAGCACGTCACCAACCTCGGGCTGCTCGAACCTTACGTTGACAAAAAGGAAGTCGAGGGTCTCTACCGGAGAGGGAAGAACGTCCCCAATATTGAGCAGGCCCAGCTTGCCCGCATCGCCACGCTTTCGTTCTGGCTGAAAAAACGATTCCCCACGCCGTCTGGCCCCGCCGTCCCAAAGGGAGAAGGAGCAGAGGAGAAGAGGGTGACAGCCTCGTCTCAGGTGCCTACACAACGCGCTACCTGACGCCTTGTGCGCTACATTCTATGCCTTAGATTTGTTTAGGCTCGGAAATTGCTCTCGCCTTTTCGCTGCACATCCACTCGTGCACATCCACTAGCCGGACAGCGTTTTCCTGCCCGGTGCCCTGCGGGGATTTCGCCCCGCAGTCCTTCTCAACCAACCCATAGAGGTACTTCGCTATGAAGACCTACAACACTCCCGCGATCACCGACTACGGTGACGTGGCCGAGGTCACGGCGACGCTCGGCGACCCCTTCACTGGGGACGTCTCGTTCGACGTCGACGGCAACGTGCTCGACACGGGCCTCAACTCGATCAACCAGTGCCCCACGCCTGACTTCGAGCAGTGCACCACCCCCTAAGGCGGGTCTCCGGCGCAGCCGGCACGCACTGCCGATGCACGACTCGAAGGCTCCGGGGATCATTCCTCGGAGCCTTCGTTAGAAGAGACCACCAGCTAGAGAAGAGACCACCAGCTAGAAGAGACTACCAGCGCCGCGCCGCCCACCGCACCGTCTCACCCCGCAGGGTTCTGCCGCCCAACGCCCCTACGCGATGCACCGCTATAAGGCCTTCGACCTCTCTATCCACTCGGACATCGAGCTTTCCGGCTTCGCCCCGAGCGACGGCCCGCCCGACATCACCATACAGGCGGGTAATCTCCGCGTGCGCAAAAGCGCAGCCGGCGAGCGCTACGGAGAGGTCGTCTCCGGGCACATCAAGGAAGACGCCTGGGACCTCGACCTCCTGTTCCACATCAAGGACGGCGAGCGGGTCACCTACGACCCGCTCTCGGCGATCTCGGAGGACCTGCTGCGGAGCTTCTTGCAGGGAGCCCTGCTCGCGGCCGTGCTGCGGCAGCGCCACCTCCTGGTCCTGCACGGCTCGGCGGTGTCCGACGGCGAGCGGGCCGTCGCGTTCCTGGGCAACTCCGGCTGGGGCAAGTCTACGCTCGCCGAGTATTTCTGCCAGCAGGACTACGAGCTGATCACCGACGACGTGATGGTGGTGGTGCCCGGCAGCGAGACCGAGCCGGCACGCGTCCCGCCGGGCGTCAAGCAGGTCCGCCTCCGCCCGGCCTCCGCCGAGCGGCTCGTCGAGGACTACGAGAGCCTCCCGCTCGTCACCGAGATATCGCCCAAGCGCCTGCGCGTCCTAAAGGGCGAAGACGTGCGGTCGATACCGCTGGCGAAGCTCTACGTGCTCCAGCGCCGGACGGCCGAGGCGAACCGCGTCGTGGCCCTCGACCCGAAGCAGGTGCCGCTGCACTTCGTCGCTCACACCCACGCCACGAACTGGATCACTGCGCCCGCGTACATCGCCGAGCACTTCAAGCAGTGCGCGCAGCTGGCCCGGCACACGCCGGTCGGCCTCCTCGAGCGCGTCCTCTCGCTCAACGCGCTCCCCGAGATATTCGACATCGTCCAGGCTGACCTGGAAGCAGACCCCGAGGTAGACCTCGCGATGAGCGCCGCGCAGCATGCGTCCGGACCGGCTGAAAAATGAACGCTAGGCACCTGCTCCTCCAGCAACCGCTGCTCCTCCAGCAACCGCTTCTCCGATGACGGCAGCGCAGACGTGGCGGCACCGGGCCGACGACCTCCGGCTCCGAGCATCGTATGTGGGAATGGCGCTCCGGCTGATCTGGTCGGCGGCGAGCCGCTGGACGGTCGTGTGGTTCGTGCTCCTGGCGGTGCAAGGCTTGCTGCCGGCGGCAGTGGTCTACCTCACGAAGTGGCTCGTGGACAGCCTCGCGCTAGCCGTGGCCGGCGAGGTCGGGCTGGGGGCGGTGCTCGCGCCAGCGTCAATCATGGGCGGGATCATGATCCTGCAACGCATCCTCGGCGGCCTCAACGAGTGGGTCTCGACGGCGCAGGCCGAGCTGGTAGGCGACAAGGTCAAAGCGCTCGTCCACGAGAAGGCGGCCGAGGTGGACTTCGGCTTCTACGAGTCGGCGGACTACCACGACAAGCTCGAGCAGGTCAACTCGCAGGCCAACAGCCGGGTGCTCCAGCTCCTCCAGAACATCGGCGGGCTGCTCGGGGCCACGGTGACGCTCCTCTCGATCTCGGCGATCCTGCTCAGCTACAGCGTCTGGATCCCGCTCGTGCTGATCGTGAGCACGCTGCCGGCGTTCCTCGTCGTCGTCCGCCACAACAAGAAGTACCACGCCTGGTGGAAGGCGTCGACGGCGCGGCGGCGGCTGGCGCAGTACTTCGACCTCATGGTGACGTTCGACGCCTCGGCCGCCGAGGTGCGGATCAACAACACCGGGAGCTACTTCCGCCGCCGCTACCTCGCGCTCCGCGAGTCCCTCCGCGACGAGCGCCTCGGCCTGCTCAAAAACCAGGTGCTGGCGCGGCTCTTCGCCACCTTCCTCGGCCTCGTCGCCACAGCGGTGGCGCTCCTGTGGATCGTGATCCGGGCGACCCGCGGGGCGGCCACGCTCGGCGACCTCGCGCTCTTCTACCAGGCGTTCAACCAGGGGCAGACGCTCGTCGGCGGCCTCCTCCAGAACATGGGCCAGATCTACACCAACACGCTCTTCCTCGAGCACCTCTTCGACTTCCTCGACCAGAAAAACACCCTCGAGGAGCCGGCCCGTCCGGTCCCGTTCCCGGAGCGGATCGAGGAAGGCGTCCGGTTCGAGGACGTCACGTTCAGCTATCCCGGCTTCGAGCGGACGGCGCTCGAGGGCTTCGACCTCACGATCCCGGCCGGCAAGATCGTCGCCATCGTCGGCGAGAACGGGGCGGGCAAGAGCACGTTCATCAAGCTGCTGTGCCGGTTCTACGACCCGACCGCCGGGCGCATCACCGTGGACGGCGTTGACCTCCGGGCCTTCGCGCAGACCGACCTGCGCCGCCACATCTCGGTGATGTTCCAGGTCCCGATGAAGTACCAGATGACGGCCGAGCAGAACATCCGCCTCGGCGACCTCGACCGCGAGGCCGACCTCGGCGCGGTGCAGGCGGCGGCCGAGGGCGGCGGCGCGCACGAGGTGATCGCCAAGCTGCCGCAGGGCTACGACGCGATCCTCGGGCGGTGGTTCGAGACGGGCAGCGAGCTCAGCGGCGGCGAGTGGCAGCGCGTCGCGCTCGCCCGCGCCTTCTTCCGCGAGGCCCCCATCGTGGTCCTCGACGAGCCGACCAGCTCGATGGACTCGTGGGCCGAGAACGAGTGGCTGGCGCGTTTCCGCCGGATGGTCCGGGGCCGGACGGCGCTCCTGATCACCCACCGCTTCACGACCGCGATGCAGGCCGACGTGATCCACGTCATGGACGCCGGCCAGGTCGTCGAGACCGGCACCCACGACGAGCTGATCGCGCTCGGCGGGCGCTACGCCTCGTCGTGGCGGGCGCAGATGCGCCAGGAGGAGGGCATCGTCGGCGACGGACAGGCCGGCGACGAAGCCGCCGATGTGCAGCCGGCGAACAGCCTGGTGCCCGGCGATCCTGATCCTCTTTCGACCGGCTCCCGATGAGACGTCCGCTGAGACTTCCGCAGTGGCTCGCGTATAGCCTCGCGCCCGTCGTGCTCGTGCTCGGCGTGGCCGTGCAGCGCTACAACGTCGCGGTCCACCACCAGACGCAGTGGACCGGCGGCGGCTTTGGGATGTTCTCGACCGTGGACGTGCCTGGGGGGCGTGCCCTCCGCGCCTACGTGCTCACGGACCACGGCGAGGCGCTCATCGTCGAGCCGGACTTCGGCGAGACGACGCGGCTGGTCTACACGCAGCCCACCCGGTCGCGGCTGGACGCGGCGGCGCGGCACCTTGCCGGGCAGGACTGGCGCGTCTACGAGCCGGCGAGCTACCAGACGATTTGGCCTTCGCTGCCGGACTTCCTTCAGCGCTACTTCCAGGGCTCCGAGGCGTGGCAGGCCGCCTGGAATGAATCGGCCGCCGGTAGCACGCAGGGTCTCTACCCGGCTCACCTCGCCTTCGACCCGCGGCGCTCGCCGCACAGCGGGCTGCCGGCGGATGCTGAGATCGAGGGGGCCCGCGTCGAAGTCTGGCGGCCCTTCTACGACCCGGACGCCGAGCAGCTCGGCTGGACCCTGCTCGCCGAGGCCACCGCGCCCACCGATTCCGCCGCTCGATGACGCCGACCTCTGACTATTCGCCCGGTAGACCCCTGGCCACCAGCCGGATGCGGTCGCTCGTGCGCCGGCCCGTCGACGCGCTTCTCGGGACTGACCTGTTCGAGCTGGGCGCGGCGATGACGCTCGTGATGATCGTGCTGTCGCTCCACGAGCCGGCGTGGCAGGTCCAGCTCGCCGTGGCGACGCTCGCGGTGCCGGCGCTCGTGCTCCGGCCGCTGATGCGCCACGCCTGGGTGTGGCTCGGGCTGGCGGGCGTGCTCGCGCTGGCCTACACGCAGTCGTGGCCTCAGCAGAACAACCACGACTTCCTCAAGCTCTACTGGTGCCTCGGCCTCGGGGCCTCGCTCCTGGCCGTTGATCCGGCGAAGGCTGTCCGCTTCAACGCCCGCGTGCTGATCGGGCTGTGCTTCCTGTTCGCGTTTCTGTGGAAGGCCCTCTCGCCGGACTACCTCAGCGGTGCGTTCTTCAACTACTTCCTCCTCCAGGACACGCGCTTCGGGCTGCTCGCCGAGTTCGTCGCGGGCCTCGACCCCGGCGCGCTCATGCGGGGCCGCATTGACCGGGTGGTTTACACGGCCTTCGGCGATCCGGCGGGGACGCTCACGGTGCCGCTCGCAGCCGAGGCGCGGTGGCTCGCCCCGCTGATGACGTGGTGGACGCTCCTGATCGAGGGGGCTGTCGCCATCGCGTTCCTGCTCCCGACCCGGCTCCGGGCGTCGCGGTGGCGCGACGCCGTGCTCCTGCTGTTCGTCTTCTCGACGTATGTCGTCGCGCCGATCCTCTACTTCGCGTGGATCATCCTGGCGATGGGGATCATCCAGTGCGAGCGCGAAACGTTCCGGTATTGGCCGGGGCTCTACGTGGCTGCCTTCGTCCTCGTGCTGATGCGGTTCTACGTTCCGGTATGACGACGAACACCGGGACCGCAACGAAGCCGGCGCGCAGGTCCCGCATCCTACGGCTCGGTCTGTGGGTGGCCGACGGCGCGCTCCTCGGGCTGCTCGTAGCGGCGAACCTGGCGAGCTACGTCCCGCCCGAGACCCTGTGGTGGCTTCAGCTCGTCGCCGTCTTCAACGGGCTGCTCCTCGTCCTCGTCGCCCTGATTGGGATCGGGGCCGCGCTCCGGCAGCGGTGGGCGCTCGCGGGCGTCCACACCGCCCTCTGCCTCTTTACCGTGTTGATGCCGACGCTGAGACCCCGCCCGGATGCTGCGCCCGTGCCGCCTGAGGTGCCCGGCCTCACCGTGCTGACGTTCAACGCGAGCCTGCAGTATGCCGGGAGGCAGGAGGACACCTTCGGCGAGCTACTGGCGAGCGAGCGCCCGCACCTCGTGGTGCTGCAGGAGTTTCCGGTCGTGCTGCGCCGCGAGACCGGCATCACGATGGGCGCTCCGCTGCTGATCCCGCTCCTGAAGAACCGGGCCTACGAGGCGTCGTGGCCGCGCGGCGGTCACGACTTCATGTTCAGCCGCCCGATCTTCTCGCGCATCGGGACCGCGGGGCCGGGCGAGCTGCTGGCGGGCGACCCGCCGGAGGGGCTGTGGTCCTCCGGCGGCATCACGCGGCGGCGCTACCGCTGGCTGGGGCGCACGATCTCGGTCTACGACGTGCATCTGCACTCGTTCAGCAGCCAGCGGCCGTGGCGGGAGCCGGACGAGCGCTTCTCGCTCCGCGCCTGGGGTGAGGCCTTCCACGCCTACGGCCACGACTTCGAGGTGCGGGCCGAGCAGGCCCGGTGGCTCCGGCAGGTGCTCGAGGCCGAGGAGCACCCGTTCCTCGTCTGCGGCGACCTCAACAGCACGCCCCGCAGCTGGGTCTATGCCCACCTCGCGCGCGGCCTCCGGGACGCGTTTCAGGAGGCCGGGACGGGCTGGGGCGGGACCTTCCCCGCCCGCTTCCCCGCCGTGCGGATCGACTACGTGCTCGCCAGCCCCGACTGGGAGGTCCGGCGCGCCCACGTAGACGCTGACCTGTTCTCCGACCACCGCCCCGTCATCGCCGAGCTGGCCCTGCGGCCTCAGCCCGGCCGATGATTCGGCACGACGGTTCGGAGGGTGAGCTGTGCCATATCTTACCCCCGGACACCGGTCCCGCCCACGGCGGTTTGATTGCGTTAGCGTCGCTGATGCCGGTGCGCGAAATCAGCTTCTGACACCCCTTTTCCAGAGACAGCCTGAATGGCTACCATAGACCCCGACGAGGCCGGCTCGCGCCCGGAGTACCAGGTGCTGACGCTGTGCTGTCGGACGAAGCTGGACGCCGCTCGCTCGGACCTCGTGGCGCAGCACCTCGCCGACGAGCGCCTAGACTGGGCCTACCTGGTCACGCTGGCCGGCTACCACGGCGTGCAGCCGCTGCTCTACTGCCACCTGCGGGGCCTGGACGACCGGCTCCTCTCCGAGCCGCATATGACGTGGCTGCGCGGCATCGTCGGCGCGCGCTCGGCGCACAGCCTCGTGCTGATCCAGGAGCTACGCCGGCTGGCCGGCGTCCTCGAGGAGGAGCGGCTTCCCGCGCTTGCGGTGAAAGGGGCCGTGCTGGCCGAGAGCGTCTACGGAGGCGTCGCCGTGCGGCCGTTCGTGGACATAGACCTCGTGATCCGGCGCGAGGACTTCGTGCGCCTGGAGCGCCTCCTGGAGCGAGACGGCTACGGGTCCAAGCCGCTAAGCCCGTTCCAGAAGTCGAGCTACCTCTACATCCACGGGCAGTACACGTTCTGGCGGCGCATCCCGAGCCTGGGTGCCGCGCAGGCGTTTCTCGATGTACACACGGCCATCATGCCGCCGGGCTACTCCTACTCGGAAGACATCGAGGCGCTGCTGGAGCGCTCCGTCACGGTCCCCATCGCCGGCCGGCCGGTGCGCACGCTGGGGCGCGAAGACCTCCTGCAAGTGCTCTGCTACCACGGGTTCAAGAATCGGTGGGACCGCCTCAAGTACGTCTGCGACCTGGCCGAGCTGATCCGCGCTTCGCCCACACTTAACTGGACGGTCGTCTACGACCGGATGCGGGCGATGCACAGTCGCCGCGTCCTGAGGCTCGGCCTGCTCCTGGCCGCCGACGTGCTCGGGGCACCGCTGCCGGCATGGGTCCGGGAGGACGTGAGGCAGGACCGCCGCGTCCGGCGGCTCGGCGGGGCTGTGATCGAGCGGCTCCCGAAGCAGGCGCACCTGAGCGTGGAGCCGTACTGGGACCGGGTCCGCCTCAACGTGCTGGGGCAGGACTCGGCGTGGGGCGGGCTTCGGTACGGGGCCTACTCGGTCGCGCGCCACGTGGCCGAGCTGTACCTGCCAGAGGACGAGTAGGCAGGCGGCTACCGGGTCTCTTCGGCACGCGGGGCCGTATGGCTCTGCTCCCACCGGATGGCGAACTGCAGGAGCTCGGTCACCGTCTCGAAGCCGAGCTTCTCCTTGGCCCGCCGCCGGTACGTCTCGACCGTCTTGCGAGACAGGTTCAGCCTTTCTGCGATCTCCT
>JBBSMV010000146.1:0-7890 GCA_038232975.1 Rhodothermales bacterium | reverse complement strand
TGGGAGTCGTGAGCAAGACACGGGAGCATGCCGAAGCGCTCGGGCGGAAGGTCGAGGCGCGCATCTATTCGAGTGACATCAATGATTTGCCCACGGCGACGCGGCTGCTGGTGCTGTGCGTCCCGGACAGCGCGCTAGAGCAGCTTGCCGACCGGCTGCGCCGTGTCGCGCATCCGTGGCGGCAGACCGTCGTGCTGCACACCTCGGGCGCGCTCCCTGCGCGGGTGCTCCAACCGCTCGCCGACCAAGGCGCACGGGTGCTCTCGTTCCATCCGCTCCAGGCGCTCACGCCGCGCAGCGATGCCTCCGCGCTCGACGGGGTCTATGCCGGCATCGAGGGCGATCCTCCGGCCGTAGCGGCGGGCGTCGAACTGGCCGCGAACCTCGGGATGCGCTACCTCGTGCTCTCGGCCGAGGCGAAACCGCGCTACCACCTCGCCGCGTCCGTCGCCTCGAACTACCTCGTGACGTTGCACGCCGTCGTCCAGCAGATCCTCCAGTCGCTCGACATCGACCGCGAGACGGCACAAGCGGTGATGGCCCCGCTCGTCCGCGGCACGCTCGACAACCTCGACGCCTCAACGCCGGAAGATGCGCTCACCGGCGCGATTGTACGCGGCGACCTCGATACCGTCCGGCAGCACGGCCTCGCGCTCCGTCGCCATCTGCCTTCGCTCGTACCGGTCTACGCGTCGCTGGCGATGGAGACCATCACGCTCGCCGTGCGCAGCGGGCGGCTCGACCCCGACAAGGCCGAGGCGATGCTCGATCTCGTCAACAAGATGGTGACGCTGCCATTGCCCGCACAGTCTACGGCCTACTAGGTCGCGTAGGGCAGCGCTTGGATTTGGAGGTCATAGGATCTAGCGTTCGCGCTCGTGTGTTTGTATACTTAAGCGTCCAGACCGGACGCGCTCGCACCAGAGCGAGCGAAAATCCTTACTCACTGCTTGCACACCCCGCCGTACCGGAAGCCTCCGGTGCGGCGGCGGTGTTTCAGGGCAACGCGTTTTACATGGTGTGCTAACCGGCGAAGCCTTTACTCTGTAGCAGTTTCTCCTATCCTGCCCGCAGCTATGAATCTCGCTACGTACCGCCCGCTCTTCTCGATTCTGTTTCTGGCGCTCGCAGCAGCCTTCACATCACGCGCCGCCGCTCAGACGCCGGGCGACTGCACGCTCGGCACGGCGGAGCGTGATCTCAACGTCAGCAACGTCCGCTCCCGCCTCTTCAACACCGGCAGCCTCTTCTACGGCAACTCCACCACCGACGGCACCGGCTACCTCGTCCCCTTCCGGCGCGGCATCTCCCCCAGCTTCGCCGCCGGGCTCTGGGTCGGCGGCCTCGTCGAAGGCGAGCTCCGCGCCGCCGGTGCGCGCTACGACCGCTTCGAGTTCTGGCCCGGACCGCTGACGGAGACGGGCGAGCTTCCCAACCCCGCCGACTGCTCCGCCTACGACCGCATCTTCGTCGTCTCGGCCGAGGACGTGGCGCGCTACGACAAGACCGGCCTCGCCACGGCCGACCTCGTCGAGTGGCCGGTGGAGCTAGGCGCAGAGGTGATTGATGGCGACGGCGTGGAAGGCAACTACAATCTGGAGGGCGGTGACCGGCCGCGCGTCTTCGGGAGCCAGACGGCGTTCTGGGTGATGAACGACGTAGGCAACGAGCACGGCTTCACGCTGACGGAGCCGATTGGGCTGGAGGTGCAGGTGACGGCGTTTGCCGTGGCGAGCGTGGAGCGGGCCTTCGACGAGGCGACGTTCTACCGCTACCGGCTCGTCAACCGGAGCCCGCAGGCGCTGGAGCAGGCGTACGCGGCCTTCTTCCAGGACCCGGACCTCGGGGACTCCAGCGACGACTACGTGGGGACAGACACGACGCGCGGGTTGGCCTTCACCTACAACGCGACGAACGTGGATGCGGTCTACGGCATCCCGCCGGCCTTCGGCGTCGACTTCCTCGACGGGCTGGGGTCCACGGCATACTTTCTCGGTGGGGGGCCACCGGGGACGGGAGAAGCTGTAGACGGCGAGGAGATGTACAACTCGATGCGGGGGCTGTGGCCGGGCGGTGTCCCCTACACGGAGATGGGGTATGGCTACATGACCGACGGTCCCGTGACGCGGTACGTCTTCTCCGGCGACCCGGTGACGCAGTCGTTCTGGAGCGAGGTCAACCTCGACGGCACCGGGACGGATGATACCAGCGGCGACCGCCGCCTCATCGCGGGCTCGCCCGAGTTCGCCCTCGCCCCCGGTGCGACGAAGGACCTCTGGCTCGCGCTCCTCTTCGCCCGGGGCACCGACCGCTTCGACTCCGTCACCGCCCTGCGCGCCGCCAGCGACGCCGTCCAGAGCGCCTTCGACGACGGCTCCCTCCTCCAGACCGCGCTGCCGCCCGCGCTCCCGGTGACGCTCGCCACGCCCGCGCTGCTCGCGCCCGCCGACGGTGCCGCCGTAGAAGCCGAGAGCGTGCTGCGCTGGGAGGCCGTCCCCGGCGCGGCCTTCTACCGCGTCGAGATCGCCCAAGCCGCCGACTTCGCCGAAGCCGACGTGTACCATAGCGACGAGCCGGAGCTCTCGCTTTCGCGGTTCCACGGCTTCCCGATCAACGAGGTGGCGGCGTACCACTGGCGGGTGCGCGCCGAGGAGGACGGCCCCCGGCCCTTCGGCGTCAGCGCCTTCTCCGAGGTGCGGACGTTCACCTACTACGAGTACGCGTCGGACCTCTTCGGGGGCGGTGTGGGCATCGTCGAGGTGGCCTACCCCGGTGTCGGCGACGTGTGCGCCGGTGCCCCGGCCGACCCCGGCTGCCAGGCCGGCTACGGCGGCAACACGGTCTGGCGCGATCCGAACAGCACACAGGATTACCTGCTGACGACCCCCTCTGTCCTCGACGCCTTCGTGCAAACCGACATCATCGGGGGCGACGACTTCGAGCTGCGCTTCACCGAGGCGTGCGCCGAGCCCGGTGCCTGCCTCGGGGCCTACATCCGCGGCGACGACGAGATCACGAGCGTGCCGTTCGAGCTGTGGAACCTGGGCAACGAGGACGACGGGGGCATGAACGATCCGAGCGACGACGTGCGCATGATCCCGCTCGTCCGCACCAACAACGAGCCGCTGGCGGACTGGGCCGACGCCTTCACCGGCGAAGAGCCGGTGACCGTAGACGGCGAGGAGGTGACGCTGCCAGTGACGGAGCGGGTGTTCTTCATGATGCCGGACCGCGACGACGGCTACGCCCGGTTCGCGGCGGCGGCGGACGGCTTCGGTGGACCCGGCGCGGTCTACGACCGGGAGAGCGATGGCGACACGCAGGTGGACCTCAACGCGAACGGGGAGCCGTGTGCGCAGCAGGAATACTACATCGACTTCTGCTACCGCTCGGTCGTGCCGTACCGCGCGCCGGTCGGTGGGGCGGGCTCGGCGGGGCTGCTCGTGGCGGACCTCGCCGGGGACGGGACGACGCCGCCGGTGGGGACGGTGGTGCGCTTCGACTCGAACCCGCTGTTGCTGGCGGTGGGGACGGAGGAGGACGGGTCGGGGGCGCAGCCGGTAGCGTTCGCCATCAAGGCGGCGTGGCCGAACCCGTTTCAGGCGACTACGACGGTGGCGTACTCGTTGGGCACGGCGGCGGATGTTCACCTCTCAGTCTACGACGTGCTAGGACGGCGCGTGGCGGTGCTGGCCGAGGGGGCAGCGGCGGCGGGTGATCACCGGGCGCGGATCGACGGGTCGGTGTGGGCCAGCGGGGTGTACCTGGTGGTGCTGGAGGCGGGGGGCGAGCGGCATACCCGCAAGCTCCTCCTCGTCCGCTAGCGGCATCGAGTCGGCAGGTCGCAGCCTTGCCGCGTGCGCAGTATCATAGGAGCGCACGAAGCACGGCTGCCGCCTGCCCGCCTATGCCCCTCCGAACCGTCCTCCACCTCCTGACGCTGACCGTCTTCGGTCTGCTCGCCGGTCCCGTGGCGAGCCAGCCCGCGCCCGTCCCCCTTGACGGCGCGGGGCTGGACTCGATGCTGGAGGCGTCCGGCGTGGCAGCACCCCAGACGCCCGTCGTCCGGGACACGGTCCGATCACCCGCCGCCGTGCCCGCCGCATCGGTTGCAGCACCCGCCGCCGTGCCCGACAGTCTCCTCGGCGAGCTGGCGCTCCTGCGGGCGGCCGTCGCCGGGCTCGCGGCGCGGAACGACAGCCTCGCCACGGCACTCGCCACTCGGCAGGGCCGGGTGGACACGGTCGTCGTGCGCGACACCTCGGCAGTGAAGACGGCGCAGAAGACGCTGGAGCGCGTCGGCGAAGAGGCGTCGGACGCGATCCAGAACTTCGTCCCGAAGCTGATCCTCTCGATCCTCCTCATCGTCCTCTCGCTCTACCTCGTGCGCGGGATCGTGTGGCTGCTCGAATCGCTCGCGGCACAGAGCGCGGAGCGGCGGCTGTTCTACAAAAAGCTCATCCCGATCGTCCGCCTCCTCGTCTGGGCGCTCACGGTCTACCTCGTCATCACGGCCGTCTTCCAGATCCCCAGCAACAGCCTGCTCGCCGCCGCCGCCGCCATCGGCGTCGCCATCGGGTTCGCGGCGCAGGAGGTGCTGAAGAACATCTTCGGCGGCATCGTGATCATCCTCGACCAGCCCTTCCAGGTCGGCGACAAGATCGCCATCGGCAACACCTACGGCGAGGTCGTCTCGATTGGCCTCCGCTCGACGCGGATCGTCACGCCGGACGACAACCTCGTCTCGGTTCCGAACTCGCAGGTCGTCGCCGATCAGGTGGCGAACGCGAACGCGGGCGAGCTCAACCTCCAGGTGGTGACCGACCTGTGGCTGCCGGGGTGGATCGACGTCGCCCTCGCCAAGCGGATCGCGTACGAGGCCGCCGCCAACTCGAAGTACGTCTACCTCAACAAGCCCATCGTCGTCATCGTCAAGGACGAGTTCAAGGAGACGTTCCTGCTCCACATCAAGGTCAAGGCCTACGTGCTCGACACGCGCTACGAGTTCCTGCTGATGAGCGACGTGACCGAGGCGGCGAAGGTGGAGTTCCTCCGCTGCGGCCTCCTCCAGCCCATGCCGTTGGTCGGCGCGTATGTGGACGCGCTCCACGTGATGAACGAGGCGACCGTCGCCGAGCGCTCCGGCATCTCCGAAGCCCCCTCCGGGGACACCGCCAACGGCGCACCGCCCGACGCCGAGCACCGCGCGGTCTCGCCCGCCGAAGCCGCCCGGTCCCCCGAACTTCCGTCCGATACGGCATGACCGACGCTCCGCTCCCCGACGCGTGGGCGAATGCCGACGTGGACCTCCGGGACCGCCTCGATGCCGTGGACGCGGCCGTGCGCGCCCGGCTGACCGACCTCGACGAGCAGACCGCCGCCGAGGCCGTGGCCCCGCTGCAAACACTCGTCGCTGAGGCCGCCGCCACGCACCGGCGGCTGGTGGAAACCTACGGGTTCGACCGTCCGCTCGACGCCCCGCTGCGCATGCCGGAGGTGCTGTGGGATGCGCTCACGGCCTACCGCCGCGACACCACTAGCGTCCACGACACCCTCCGCACCGGACTCCAGGCGCTCGACCTCGGCGCGAGCCTGGGGGCGCTGTATGCGGCGGCGCGTGATGCGTTCGCCGAAATCAGCGACGCCGCGCCGAGCGTGGTGACGCGGCCTGAGCCGGACGGCCTCGTGGAGTCGGAGGCGGGCGACAGCATCGCCCTGCTCGCCCGCAAGCTCGCCGAGCGCACGCGCCGCCGCGCCCGCTCGGGCACACGCGCCGTGGCGAACGGGCTGCGCGCCGTCGTCCGCAAGCCCCCGCTCCCGGCCGGCCCGCGCGCGCAAGAGGTCCCGCTCCGTGCCCTCCTCGACGAGCACGTTCACGTCCGCCTGACTCGCCTGCTGCTGGAGGAGCACGAGCGCACCCAGACAGAGATCGGCCAGGCCGTGGCCCGGCTCGAAGCCGCCCTCGCCGCCTGGACCGACACGGTCCTCAAGGTCGAGTCCCGGCTCGACCGACCACGCTTCCACGCGGAAGGCAATGTGTGGGAAGCCCCGCCCCTGGCGGACACGGTCCCGCCCGATTCCGACGCCGTGGACCAGACGGATGTGCCGAACCGGCCGGACGATGTGCGGGCCGCGCGCGAGGCCGCTCAGACGCTGGACCGCGCCCTGCACGACCCGGCGCTCGCCGCACCGCCGCACGATCCTGCCGATCTCGAAGCGGTCCAGGATGCGCTCGAAGAGCGGGTGCGCCGCAGCGGCTACGACAGCGACCCCGTGGCCCCGCACGGCGAAGACCTCCCGTCCGAGTTCGCCGCCGCCGTGACGCGCTGGACCGACTGGCACCGCGACACCGTCCAGCGGCTCGGCGTGGACGGCCTCCTGCTGACGCTCCGCGAACAGCTCATCGGTGAGGTCGAGCACCTCATCCAGACCGTCACCGCCGCGACGGTCCGCCCGGTTCAGGACGCGACCGACGCGGCGGTGGATGATCTGGAGGCGCTGAAAGCCGAAGCCGAAGCCGTGTGCGACGAGGCCGAGGATCAGAGCGATGCAGAAGGACTCGCGGCGTCGCTCCGCAACCTCCTCGACCGCACCCTCGCTCGCGTAGACCGTGACCTGCTCACCCGGCTCCAGCCTATCTCACTGGACCGCGCCGTGCAAGAAGCCGTCGGCACGGCCCGGCAGCGGCTGACGGCCTTTATCGCGACCGTCCCCGAGCACCTGACCCTCCGCGCCCGCCTCGCGCCGGAGCGCGCCGGGCAGTCCGGGCACGCTGCCGAGGTCGAGCTCCGCAAGATCGTCGCCGGCCTGCTGACCGAGGAGTTCGCCGCCCGCCTCGTCAAGAGCGCCGACGCGCTCCGGCAGCCGCTCTTCCGTGCGATCTCCGACGCCGAAGGCGTGCGCGACGTGGTCCGCTTCAACCTCGAAACGGCGGTCGAGGAGCTGGAGGCCGCGGCAGCGGAGGGCACGCGCGAGGAGGTCGCCGAAGCGATTGCGAACGCGCGTGAGCTGACCGTAGACGGGCTCGCGCGGTCCGTCGAGCTGCTCCACGCCCTGGCGGCTCCGCTGCCCGCCCCGTGGCAGGACTTCGTCCGGCGGGCGACCGAGACGTTCGAGCGCGGCTGGACGGCCCTGCGCCAGCGCACGAACGCGCAGAACCTCGTCGAGGCGCAGTTCCTCGACTTCAAGACGCGGACAATCCAGACGGCGGAGCGTGCGCAGGCGGCGCTCGTCCGCTTCGACGAGCGGGCCGGGCAGGCCGTCCGCACCCTTTTCCGCTTTGGGCGGCGCGAGGCGCGGCGGCTCGTGGAGATGGGCCAGGCCGCGGCCGGGCTCGCCGCGCAGAGCGCCTCGGACCGGCAGCGCACGCTCGATGCCCTCGCCGACGCCGCGACGCTCCACGCCGGTCTGCCCCTCGTCTACCGCCGCCTGTTCGCCTTTGCCCCCGTCAACGACCCGAGCCTGTTCGTGGACCGGACGTCCCAGCTCGCCTACGTGACGGGGCAGTTCGAGCGCTGGCAGCGCGAGCGCGACGCGAGCGCCCTCGTCGTGACGGCCCCCGCAGGCGACGGCCGCACGTCGTTCGTCAAGACGATCGAGGCGACCGCGCTGGCCGAAGCCGACGTCGCCACGCTCACGCTCGCCGGCCGCGTCGCCTCCGGCGACGACCTCGCCGGACTCCTCGCCCGGTCCCTCAGCGTCGAGGCGGCGTCAGCGCGGACGCTCGACATGCTGGAGGCCTACCTGCTGGCCGACAAGCACACCGAGCGGCGGCGCGTCTGCATCGTCGAAGGGCTCGAGCACCTCATCCTCCGCACGGCGAACGGGCTCGACGTGCTCGAGCGCGTGCTCATCTTCATGTCCCGCACCGACAGCCGAGTGTTCTGGCTC
>JBBSMV010000145.1:0-7950 GCA_038232975.1 Rhodothermales bacterium | reverse complement strand
GCGCAGGGTGGAAGCTGGCCGTGCTGCATTTCACCATCCCGCCCCTCCCCGAGGACGAGCCGCTCCTCGGGGGGCGTTCGCCGCTTCCCTCACGCTCGCGGCTCCCACCGCGCCGCCGACCCCGCCGCTGCACGCCAACAAAGGGCTTGGGCCGATTTGCTTCGTCCAGTCACCGTCGCTGATATTGCCTTGTTCCACCGCCGCGCTGCCCCTTTGCGGGTGAGCGGCCCTCTGTTCTGCCGCGCCTGTAACTCTTCCTCAACCCGGTGCGTCGCGGGTCTGCACCTCTCCCGCTCTGCCATGCTCCTCCGTTCCGCGCTCGTCCTCTTCCTCGTCCCACTCGCCGCTTGCTCCTCGACCCGCGCCCCTTCTGGTGGACCCATCGAGTTCGACGAGATCACCGTCCGCCGGATCAACGTTGTTGGGTCTGATGGGTCCTATCGAGTCGTCCTAGCTGGTGACGCCGAATCCGAGGCGCTAGCGTCGATCCTGGCCCGTCGGCGGCAGCTCCTCCAGATGCTCGTGGCCGAGAAGAACCGGGCGCATGTGCCGGCCCCGGCCGTGCAGGAGAGCATCGCCAAGCATGTCAAGTGGATCGAGCGCGAGCTCGCGGGCGTGGACGACGACCTCGCAAAGGCGATCCGTGAGCGTCCGGTGTGGCATCTTCCACTCGTCCCCATTCCGAGGTCGTCATGCCCTGACACCGCCCTGCCTACCCGCCTGAGTTCCGCGAGCAGATCGTCGCGCTCCACCGCGCCGGCCGCTCCGTGGCCGAGCTCGCCCGCGAGTTCGAGCCGACCGAGCAGACGATCCGAGCCTGGATCGAGAAGGCCAACCCGTCACCGCGTTCGCTCGACTCTGATGCCTACCGTGATGAGTTGAAGCGGCTCCGCAAGGAGAATCGGCGCTTGCAGCAGGAGCGCGACATCCTGGCAAAAGCGGCGGCCTGGTGGTCCGGTCCGAGGACCGGACCGCTCGGGAGACCGGTTCGGTACCCTCCGGGCCTTCGAGTTCATGAAGGCGCACCAGGCCCAGTTCCCCATTGCCGTCATGTGCGCCGTGCTCCAGGTCTCCCGGAGTGGGTACTACGCATGGCGCGACCGCTCGCCGTCGGCGCGAGCCGAGCGCGACGCCGACCTCGTTGAGGCCATCCGGGCCCCGCACGCCGAGTCCGACGGGACCTACGGTGCCGCGCGTATCCACTTCGACCTCCAGCAGAGTGGTGTCCGGGTCGGCAAGAAGCGCGTGGCCCGGCTCATGCGTGCGGCGGGGATCGTCGGTGTTAGCCGCCGTCGAGGGCCGACCACCACGACGCGCACGCCCGGCGCTCCGAAAGGGCCGGACCTCGTCCGGCGCGAGTTCACGGCCGAGAGGCCCGATGCGCTCTGGGTCGCCGACATCACCTACGTCCCGACCGGGAGCGGCTTCCTCTACCTCGCCGTCGTGCTCGACGCCTTCAGCCGCCGCGTCGTCGGGTGGGCCATGGCCGGGCACCTCCGAGCCGAGCTCGTGCTGGCGGCGCTCGACATGGCCGTGGCCCAGCGCAAGCCCGACGGCGTCGTGCACCACGCCCCGCCCGCCTCGGCGGGGCGGGACCACGGGAGCCCGTACACCTCGCTCGCCTTCGGTGCACGGTGCCGCGAGGCAGGCGTCCGGCCGTCTCTGGGAAGCGTCGGCGACTGCTATGATAATGCGGACGGACCGCTGGCGGTCCGGTGCGAGAGCTTCTTCGCCACGCTCGAATGCGAGCTCATCGAGCGCCGCCGGTTCGCTACGAGAGCCGAGGCTCGGATGGCGCTCTTCCACTTCATCGAGGGGTGGTACAACGTCCGGCGGCGGCGCTCGTCGCTGGGCTACGACTCCCCCGTCGCTCACGAGCAGAAGCACCACGAGAAGCACCACGACGCGCTTGCCGCCTTATACTCCTGAACTGTCTGCCAAAGCGGGTTCACTCCAGCGGTGACGCGGCGCTTACCGTGGACGATCTCGTTGATCCGCCGCGCCGGCATCCGCATCGAAAGCGCAATCCGGTTCTGGCTCAGCCCCATCGGGTTGAGAAACTCCTCTTGCAAGACCTCGCCCGGATGGACGGGAGCTAGCTTGTCCATGAGCCTCCGTGCTAGTCTACGATTTCGACCTCGTGCGCAGCACCGTCCCGCCACAAGAAGCCTTCTTCGCGTCGGGGTCATGGGCGAGCCGCTGAACCTCAAGGGTTGCGCTACGCCACCGGCTCGCCGAAGCCGGACTCGAACAGGTCGGCGAGGGCGGCGGCGGCCTCTTCTTCGTCCTCGCCGTCGAGGAGCAGGGTCAGCCGCGCCCCCTGCTCGGCGGCGAGCGTCATCACGCCGATGATGCTCTTGCCGTTGATCTCGTAGCCGTCGGTACGGATGTGAAAGTCGGCGGCGAACTTCGCGGCCGTCCGCACGATCATGGCCGCCGGGCGGGTGTGGACGCCGGCTTTGTTGCGGATTGTGACTTCGCGCTCGATCATAGCAGGTGGGAGTTTGGCTAGCGGACGCGGCGCGCCATGCGCCCGGCGATCCAGCGCAGCCCGTCGCGCCCCGGGCCGGCCGGGAGGCGGTCCAGCGCCGCCTCGCCGGTGTCGTAGTAGCGGAGCACGGCCGCCCGCGCCTCGTCGAGCACGCCGAGCGCCCGCATCCTCCGGCGCGCCTCGGCGATCTCGCCCGCCGGCAGTCCGCCGGTGGCGATGCGCCGGAACCAGGTGTGCGCGTCGCCCTCGGCGCGTTCGAGTGCGTGGAGGAGCAGGTAGGTCTTCTTGCCCTCGACCAAGTCGCCGCCGATGGTCTTGCCCCAGCGCGCGTCGTCGGCCGTGAGGTCGAGGAGGTCGTCCTGGATCTGGAACGCCCGGCCCCACGCCTGCCCGGCCTCGGCGAGGGCGGCGAGCGCCGGGGCGTCGGCGCTGCCGACGAGGCCGCCGAGCACGAGCGCGAGGACGACGAGCGCGCCGGTCTTGCGGTCGATCATGTCGAGGTAGCGCTCGACCGTCACCGTGCCGTCGCGCTCGAACTGCTCGTCGAGGGCCTGCCCCTCGCAGAGCCGCATCACCATGCGGTGAAAGGCGCGGACGACCTCGGCGAGCCGGTCCGTCTCGGTCTGCGCTAAAAGGTCGTAGGCGGTGCCCATCAGCAGGTCGCCCGCGAGGATGGCCGTGCTCTGGTCCCAGACGACGTGGACCGACGGCCGCCCGCGCCGCTCCTCGGCGTGGTCCATGATGTCGTCGTGGACGAGCGTGAAGTTGTGGAAGACCTCGACGGCGAGGGCCGCCGGGAGCGCCCGCGCCGTCTCCACGCCGAAGACCTCGGCGGCGAGGAGCACGAGCGCCGGGCGCAGCCGCTTGCCGCCGCCGCCGAGGACGTAGCGGACCGGCTCGTAGAGCGCCGCCGGCTCGGCCGGAAACGGAATCCCGACGAGGCCCCGGTTGACGGCCTCGGTGAGCCGGGCGACGTGCGCCTCGGCGTCGCGCGTGGGCTGGGCGAGGGTCGGGGTCACGCCGGCCGAGGGCTTGCCGCGCCGACGCCGCGCGCGCCGACCTCGCGGAGCGCCGCCATGATCCGCTCCTGCACCTCCTCGATCTCGCCCTCGCCGTCTATCTCGGCGACGGGTGCCTCGCGCTGGAAGACGGCGGCGACGGGCCGGGTCTCGTCGTCGTAGACCCGGAGCCGCGTGCGGATGGCCTCGGGCTGGTCGTCGGCGCGGTGGACGAGCCGGTCGGCAGGAAGCTCCGGCGGCGGGTTGAAGTCGAGGTGGTAGATCGCCCCGGTCTCGCGGTCGGTGCGGCGGCGCGCGAGGCGCGCGACGATGCGCTCGGGATCGACCCGCAGGCTGACCACGGCGTCGAGCGGCGCGTCCTGCTCGGCGAGGTAGGCGAGGAGCCAGCGGGCCTGCTCGGTCGTGCGCGGGAAGCCGTCGAGGATGAAGCGGTCGTGCCCGAGCGCGTCGAGCGCGCCCTCGACCATCCGGTTGACGACGGCGTCGGGGATGAGCTCGCCCGCGTCCAGGTAGCGCTTGGCCTCGAGGCCGACGGGGGTCTCGTCGCGGAGGGCGGCGCGGAACAGGTCGCCGGTGGAAATTTGCTCGAGGGCGAACCGCTCGGCGAGCCGCCGGGCCTGGGTGCCTTTGCCGGCTCCCGGCGGCCCGAAGAGGACGAGGCGCATGGGGCGTGGGAGTTGGAGAGGTCGCCGACGACCGGCGAGGCACGGAAGATACGGTGCGTCGGAGGACGGTACGCCGGTGAGACAGCAGGCGAGAAGGTCGTAGGGACAGGGCGTGCCCTGCCCGGCCTCACGCCAAGCCCGACCAGGGCGCAATGCATTGCGCCCCTACGTCCGAAGCGCGACGGCCTCGCTACCTTTGACGGCCTTCTTCGCGTCTCACCGTCTCGCCAACGTTCACGCCCGCACCGGCCGCCCGGCGGCGGGGTCAATGCTGCGGCCGCCGTCGCCGCGGTCGAGGTGGAGGATGTGCTCCAGGAAGAAGCCCTCATCCAGCGGCTCGGGCAGGACGGCCAGCCCCATCCACAGCCCGGCCCAGAGCACGAGCGCGAGCGCCAGGACCGACCGCGCCCCGTCCCAGCGCCGCCGCGCCAGCGCCACGAAGCGCATCAGGCTCAGCACCGTCACCGGGATGAAGACGAGCGCCAGCAGCACCGTCCCGCCCATCGAGCGGATCAGGAGCGCCCCCCCGGCGACGGTCGCCAGGAAAAAGAGGGCCGCGCGCCACGCCTCCTGCCGCCGCGAGGCCGCCGTGAACCGCCCTGTCCGCGCCTCCCACACCAGCACCGTCCCGGCCACGAGGAGGACGGCGAGAAAGACGACGACGGCGGCGGGCATGAAGGCTGGGGTAGGAGGCGGAGCTAGACCCGGGGGACCGGCGGCGGCTCGGGCGCGTCCTGCATCGCCTCGATGATCTCGTCCTCGTCGGTGAGGCGCTGCGCGATCCGGTCCAGGGCAAACTTAGCGCCGAACCCGAGCGCCGTGTTCATCAGCACGTTGAGCGTGGTCGAGGTCGAGTGCCTCGGCTCATCTTCGAGCACGATCACCGGGGCGCGCCCTCGGAGCGCCTTGCTGAGCGCGGTCTCGGCGTCCTCGCCGCCGGCCACGCGGAAGCCAGCCTCGTCCACCAGATCGTCCAGGTAGGCGCTCATCCAGATGTCGCGCTCGCTCGGCTCCTCCGGCTCGTCGCGTCCGAGGAGCCCGCCGACGAGCCCGGCCACCATGCCCACCCCGGCCGCCACGCCGACGGCCAGCAGGGGGTCCTCGCGGACGTAGTCCAGCAGGGGCCGTCCCCCGACCGTGACGTCGTTGAACGTGGTCAGCTCTTTCCTGAGGCCGACGAGGTGGTTCTCGATGGAGCGCTCGCGGAACTCCAGCCGCTCGCGCAGCTCGTCAATCGTCAGGGCCTGGGTCGGGGAGGCGGCTTTGGGCATGGGAGCGGGGGTCGCAGGAAGAGGGTGTCAGGGTCGGGCGGTGGGCCTGCTGGACTCGTTGAGCTCGCCAGGCTCCGGCTCCGGCTCGCCCTTCTCCTTGGCCTCTTTCTGGGCCGGCGTGTCCTCGTGCGAGATCTTGATCTGGCCGGTCGCCTTCGAGCGCTCGACGTGCATCGCGCCCGGCGCGAACTTGCGCTTGGCCCACCACGCCGCGCCGGCGAGGATGAGGTTGACGGTGAGGAACCCGATCCAGTAGCGCCCGCCGAAGATCGCCCCGATGATGACGGCGAGGGTGACCAGGAAGTACAGCCCCGCCAGCGCGGCCGCGCCGTAGAACATGATCGTCCCGCGCAGCGCCAGGACGCGCGTGTCGATGAGCATCTCGAGCTCGCTGCGGACGATCTTGATCCGCAGCTCGACCCACTCCTTGATGTCGTCGTAGAGGCCGGTCGTGTGGTCGGCCACGCGCTCGACTTTGTTGCGGTGGGCCGGGAGCCGGAGCCGCGTCTCGAGCGGGTGCATCGGCTCCTCGAACGGCTCGGTGCGCGGCACGAGCGGCGGCGCTACCGGCAGCGGGTCGCGCGCCAGCGGCACCCCGACCGGCGGCGGCTCGACCGGCGGCGCACCGACCGGGGCCGGGCCGCCGAGAGGGGCCGGGTCGTGGGGTGAGGACGAAACGGGGCGAGGGTCGGGAGCGGCCATGTCGGGACGGGCAGAAGGGCGACGAGGAGCGGGCAAAAGGCGAGAGAGGCGGACGCGCTGCGGAAGGTACTCCCCATCGGGACGATATGTTTTCGCCGTCGCCGCCGCTGCCCCACCCCTGCCGCCGGTAGCTTCCGCGCTCGCCTGTCTCCGTCTCCTCTGCGCCGCGATGCCTCCGTTCACCGTCCAGCCTACCCCCAACCCCAACAGCCTCAAGTTCACTGCCGGAGAACGCCCGTTCCGTGACGGTGGCATGGGCGCGTTCTCGAGCGCCGCCGAGGCCGAAGGCGATCCGCTCGGTGCCCCGCTCTTCGCCCTCAACGGGGTCCACAATGTCCTCGTGCTGCCAGGCTTCGTCACCGTGACCAAGCGCCCCGACGCCGCGTGGGACGACCTGCTGCCGCGCATCGAGCAGGTTCTGACGGAGCACCTCGCCGCGTGAAGGGCTACAAGCCAATGGCTACAAGCCCGCCAGAAACGCCACGACCTCCTCGCCCAGCCCCAGCCGGTGCGCGTCGCCGGGTGCCGCTGTCGGCAGGTCCGCGCCGAGGTGCTCGGCCACGTCCGGCGTCGCCACCACAGCGGAGACGTCGGGCTGCGCCCGGAGCCAGGCGGCGACCTCGGGGAGCGAGGCGTATTCCGCCCACCGAATGTGCCCCGGCGCTTGCGGCTCCGGCTCGCCCTTGCTGACGAGGAAGCCGGGGCCGGTGGCGTGCGGCTGCTTCGCCGAGGCGAGAAACGCCGCCGGGAGCGCGAGCGTGCCGTCGGTGTCCGGGTGCGGCGGGAAGAGGACGCGGAAGGCGGCGAGGGTGTCGAGCAGCGCGTCCGGCTCCAGCCCCGCCGGTGCCCACACGACGGCCGGCGAGGCCGGGCTGAGGCCCTCGTGGAGCAGCAGGTCTTCGGCCAGCCCGCTGCGCGCCGCTGCGTCCTCGCGCCCGCTGATGACCGCGACCGCGACGCCGCGCGTCGTCAGCAAGCACCTCGGCTCGGGGATTCCGGCGGCCTCCGCCTCGGTGGCGAGCGCCTGCCGCTCCGCCTCGGTGCCCTCGGCGATGAGGCCATTGGCCCGGCTCAGCACCTCCTGCCGGTCGCCAAACTCCACCAGCCCACCGGCTCCCTGTACCTCGTTCCAGAACGCGGGCAGCAGGGCAAGTGATGTTTTTGAGGTTGCAATAACGGCTTCGTGACCGAGAAGCACAGCCGCCAGCGCCTCCTCCCACCCCGCCAGCGGCTCCTCGTCTCGGCAGAGGATGCCCACGGTCGCCGGGCGTTCAACCTCGCGGACGCCGAGCCACGCCTCGAGCGCCGCCGGGGTCGCCTGATGCGCGCGGTGGTTCAGCGCGAAGGCGAGGCCCTCCTCGGTGTAGCGGTTCGGGGCCGCCAGCGTCGCCGCGACGGCGGCGGTGCGTGCGGGGTGCTCCGGGTCGCGCCACGCCTCGGCCGTTTCTGCTACGGCGCGGAGCCGGTCAGCCTGCATCGCCGGAGACGCTAGCGCCGGAGACGCTAGCGCCGGAGACGCTAGCGCCGGGGCCGTTGGGGAGCAGCGCCGGGAGCGCCGTCTCGGGGTCTACGCCGACGGCGGCCTCGCCGCGCAGCAGCTCCAGCAGAGCGCTGCCGACGAGCGCGCCGCGCCACCCCCGCAGCAGGGCGTGGTCCGCCGGCGCGGCGCTCGGCCCGGCCGCCACGAGCCGCTCCACGTCGGCGCGGTTGGCGACGAGGCCAGGGTCCACGTCGTGCCCGAGCGCCTGCCCCTTGACGAGCGCGAGGGCGAGGTCGAGCCGGGCCTGCTCGGCGTCGTCGGT
>JBBSMV010000144.1:0-8017 GCA_038232975.1 Rhodothermales bacterium | reverse complement strand
CCGTGCTTGTGCGGGTCCACCACCACCGAGTCGCATGCGGCGAGCGCCCGGAACGCCTCGGCCGGAAAGTCCGCCGGGACGCCCTCCCCTCCCCGCGCCAGGAGCGTGAAGAACCCGCCGTAGGCGGCGTCGGCGTGGAGGCGGACGCCGTAGCGCGCGCCGAGCGCCAGCGCCTCGCGGACCGGGTCAACCGCCCCCAGCCCCGTCGTCCCCGGCGTGATGACGACCGTCCCGACGCGCCCGGTCCTGAGCGCGTCTTCGAGCGCGTCGAGGTCGAGGTGCCCGCGCCCGTCGGTGGGAATCGTGACGGTGTCGAGGCCGAGCACTTCGCTCATCCGGGCGTGGGTGTAGTGCGCGTCGGCGCTGAAGGCGACGGCCTTCTCGGGGTGCAGGTGCCGAGCTACCCATAGCGCTTCGAGGTTCGCCACGGTCCCGCCGCCGGTGAGGTGCCCGAGCGTCTCGGCCGGCAGCCCGAACATCGCCGCGAGGTCGGCGACGACCTCCTTCTCCATCTGCCCCGTCGGCGGGCCGCCGTCGAGGGCGTGGTTGTTCGGGTTGATCCGCATCGCCGCGGCGTAGGCGGCGACGGCGACGGGGTGGGGCGGCTTGAGCATCTGCCCGGCGTAGCGCGGGTGGAAAAATGGGTAGTTGCCGCGCAGCCGGCCGAGGTACTCGCCGAGCGCCGCCGCCAGACGCTCGGCGTCCACCGCCGAGGCCGGGTGCCGCGCGTAGCCGCCCCACGATGCCTCCCACTCGGCCACGCCGCCGAGCGCCGCCGCGACGAGGGCCGCTGTGTCCGGGTGCGTCCTCCCGTTCGTCATCGGACCACCGGCACGGGGTCTGCCAGCGGCTCCGCCGCGCGCCGCCGCGAGGTGAGCGCCAGCCCGACCCCGCCCGCCAGCACAATCAGAATGGCGAGGAACTGCGCCTGCGACAGGTCAATCCACGAAAGCTCCGGGTTGAGGCGGATCGTCTCGATGAGGAAGCGCTCGATGCCGTTGAAGACGAGGTAGAGCGAGAACAGCCACCCGGCCTTGAACGGGTGCCTCCGGAGCGCCCACAGCACCCCGAAGAGCACGAGGCCCATCGCGAACTCGTAGAGCATCGTCGGATAAACCCCCGTGGCCCCCACGCACGCCTCGGCCGAGAGGCCGTTGCGTTGCATCTTGTCGGCGGTGTCCGCCACCACGTCCACGTTCAGGATGTTGCGCGGGAACGTCTCGCTCCAAAGAAAGCCGGGGAGGAAACCGGGTTTGGCGGCGAGGTCGGAGCAGATGCCCCAGTCGCCGTCGCCGGAGAGGTAGCAGCCGATCCTCCCGATGCCGTAGGCCAGGATCAGGCCCGGCGCGAGCGCGTCGGCGACGAGCGCGACGCGGAGGCCCTTCTTCCGGGCGTAGTAGGCGATCCCCAGCCCGGCACAGAGCAGCCCGCCGTAGAACGTCAGCCCCGAGGTCGAGAAGAGCATCCCGGCCGGGTCGAGCACGAAGCGCTCCCAGTAGTCAATGATGTGGAAGAGCTTCGAGCCGGCGACCCCGAGGACCGCCGCCAGGATCATGAAGTTCCAGACGAGGACCGACGGGCTTTCCCGGACGATCTTGACGCGCCCGCTCTTATCTTGCTCCTTGACCTCTACCGCACCGAGCCGGCCGGCGGCGTACATCCGCTCCAGCTCGCGCCCCGACAGCCAGGCTGCTGTGAGGAGCGCCACGGCCACCATCAGCCCGAACGAGAAGAGCGGGATCGGAAACTCGACCCCGAAGAGGTCCCGGAAGAGGTCGGTGATGCGAGGATACATGGGCGGGTCGGGGGTCGAGCGTCGGGAGTCAGGATAACGCCGGGGCCGTTGGCCGTAGTGCTTTTTCGAGGTCGTCGAAGGGGACGCTCCGCTGCTCGCCGGTCTCCATGTCCTTGACCTCGGCGGCCCCGGCCTCCAGCTCGTCCTTGCCGACGATAACGGCGTAGCGGGCGCTCTGCCGGTTGGCCTCTTTCATCTGCGCCTTGAGCGAGCGGCCCCGGAGGTCGAAACCGACCGGCACGCCGGCCGCGCGGAGGCGGTGGGCGGCGGCGAAGACCCACCGCTCGGCCTCGTCCCCGAGCGCGACGAGGAACGCCGCCGGATCGGGCCGACCGGGAAGCTCGATCTGTTGCGCTTCGAGGGCGAGGAACAACCGCTCGAAGCCCGCCGCAAACCCGACGGCCGGGACCGGCTGCTTGCTCCCGAGCGCCTCGGCGAGGCCGTCGTAGCGCCCGCCGCCGGCCAGCGCGCTCTGCGCCCCGAGATCGTCGCTCTCCAGCTCGAAGGCCGTCCGGGTGTAGTAGTCCAGCCCGCGCACGAGCCGGGGGTCCTCCTCGAAGCCGATCCCCAGGTCCGTCAGGAGGGCCTTGACCGTCTCGTAGTGCGCCCGGCTCGCGTCGTCCACGTAATCGCTCAGGCGCGGCGCGTCGGCGAGGAGCTTCTGCTCGTCGGGACTCTTGGTGTCGAGGATGCGGAGCGGGTTCGTCTCCAGGCGGCGGCGGCTGGTCTCGGAGAGGGCAGCGGCGCGGGGGGCGAGAAAAGCGCGGAGGGCGTCGCCGTAGCGCGCGCGGCTCTCGGGGTCGCCCACTGTGTTGAGGCGGAGCCGGGTGCCGGTGATCCCGAAGGCGTCGTAGACGGCGACCATGCAGGCGATGGTCTCGGCGTCGGCGCGCGCGTCGTCGGTACCAATCGTCTCGGTGCCGAACTGGTGGAACTGGCGGAAGCGGCCGCGCTGCGGGCGCTCGGCGCGGAAGCACGGCCCGAGGTAGTAGAGCTTCTGCGTGCCGCCGCGCTGGGCGAGGTGGTGCTGGAGGTAGGCCCGCATCACGGGCGCGGTGACCTCGGGCCGGAGCACGTAGTCGGTGCTCCCCTTGGTGAAGGCGAACATCTCCTTCTGCACGATGTCCGTCTCCGCCCCGACCCCGCGCGCGACGAGGTCGGTCGGCTCGAGGATCGGCGTCCGAATCTCCTCGAACCCGAAGCGCCGCATCACGCCGCGCACCGTGGCCTCGGCGTGCCGCCACGCGGCCGAGCCGTAGACCGTCGCCCCGCCCGTGTCGTAGGCGTCGGGCAGGACGTCGAAGGTGCCGGAGATGTTCTGGAAGGTCATGTGTTAGCTCTACCCTCCCACGCGCTGGTAGGCCATCTCGATAAAAGGTTTGGCTGCTTCCACCTCCTCGTCGGTCGCTACCGAAAGCTCGAAGTCACCCGTGCCATAGTGTCCGATCCCGGATACGTCGCGTGCGTTCTCTGGCAACGATTGTATTTCGGCTGGGTCAAGCTTGAGATACAGGAGGAGTCGTCGACGCTGCACCTCAACACAGACAATGTTCTGGGAAATCTTGTACGCTATGTAGTGCTTCTTCGGCACCTCCTCGAAAGCGGCATCGAGGTTCATGATGTACTCCTGAAGCGACAGGACGAGGCGCTGAATATGCTCGACCCTCCCTTCGAGGTGCTCCTCAAACGAGTAGGTGGCAGTTGCGCGGGTGAGAGCTGCCTTCTTTCCGGCAGCCACCATGACCGGGTCCTTCCCATCGCTACTGAGGGCTGGGCTGGCCGTCACCGTCTGCTGAAAGACCTCTTCAAGGTATAGGGTGTCGTTCTCAAAAAGGCGATACCTCCAGAGTTCGATGTTCGCTCCCATCACCTGCACGGCGTGGATGTCGTACTTCTTGAAGTTCGGCGCGATGCAGATCACGCGCACGTCCGACCAGTCCACTTCCGCGTCTGAGCCGAGCGCCTGGCGAGCAGCGATCTCAAAATCCCCTCGGTGGTCACGAACCCAGTAGAGGTAAAACAGGCTCTGGTTGATGAGTTCGGAAGACTCGACCTTCTTGTATTCGATGATGACGGGGTTGCGATCCTCAGACAGCGCCAGGGTATCAATCCGTCCGGCGTGTACGACCCCAGTCGAAAACTCCGACGCGACGAAGCGGCAGTTGAAGGCGGGTTCGAGGTTCGCCTCGATCAGTGCTTGGAGTTGCTTCTCCTGTTGGAAATTGCGCTGCCTGACCGGCCGGAGGGACAGGCCTTCAATATCGAAGAGGGGCATCGAGCGTGTATTTAGTCATAGCTCCAGGGCTGGTACTGCATCACGCCACGAGCGCCGCGTCGGCGTCGCGGGAGAGGGCGGTACTACCAGAGTCACACGGCTACACCGCTTCACTCGTCCCGCTCGACCCATTCGAGGAAGACTGCTGGTCTCAGGATTGGGATGCCCTGAAACGGATGGAGCGTCAGCAAATCCCCGTCGCCGCTTACGATGCAGGCTGCGCCTTCACTCACGGCCAGCTCCAGAAACTTGTCATCGTCAGGATCGCGGCACGCCTGCAACCGCTCAGTCGGCTCGGCGAATCGGCTGCGCTTGACGAGGGCTTCGATGAACGCCGCACGGTCGTCGAGCGAAAGGTAGGCATCGAACTTCTCTCGGGCCAGCACCTCGTCGATTTCCTCGAACATTGGCTGCGAAAGGAGGACCGTACCGCTTCGCAGCGCACGGCGGAGCGCCCTATCCGGTGTTCCGCCCTTGAAGAGCGCCGCGCTAACGAGCGTGTTCGTGTCGAAAACGTAGCGACGGCTACTCGCCATTCAAGATGTCGTCCAGCTTCTCCGGCGTGAGGCCCCGCGCCTGCGCCTTGCGGCTCATCTCGTCCATAACCTCTTCGAGCGACTTGCCCCGATCCCGCTGCCGGATCGCCTCGCGCAACCTGCTACTAACGAGCGCCTCCAGCTTGCACTTTTCCTCGGCCGAGGCCGACTCGTAGGCTCGGGCGGCATCGGCGCTCACGCGGAGACTAATCGTTTTCGTTTCCAAGACGGCACCTCTTGCTTTTTTCGCGGACCACTCCTGTACCGCACAGACAGGCCGGCTGTTTCTGACGCGGCGTGACGAGGGCTACACCGCGAGCGCCGCTTCAGCCTCATGAAACAAAGCCAGGACGTCGGCCGGAGACTCAGCGGCGAGGAGGGCGGCGCGGAAGGCGGCGCGGTTCATCAGCCGGGAGACGCGGCCGAGCAGCCGGAGGTGCCGGCCCCGCTCGGCCTCCGGCCCGACGAGCAGGAAGAGCAGGCGCACCGGCGCGCCGTCGTGCGCGCCGAAGTCCACCGGCCGCGCCGTCGTGGCGAAGGCCGCCACGGTGCCGCGCACGCCGAGCGTCCGCGCGTGCGGGAGGCCGAGGCCGAGGCCGACCCCCGTCGAGAGCTGCGCCTCCCGAGCGAGCACGTCCTGCCGCACTTGGTCGAGGTCGGTGACGGCGGCGTTCCCAGCGAGGAGGGCGAGGAGCGCCTCCAGCACCTCGTCTTTGCCTGCGCCTTCGAGGCCGACGCGGACGGTCTCGGGCGTGAGCCGGTCGGCGACGGAGAGGAGGTTGGGGGCGGCGGTCGGCATGGCGGAAATATACGGCCCCGCGGCGAGGCTGATCCGAGTAGACCGCCGTGCGATTCCAAGCTCCGGACCTCTTTACTCGTCATCCCCGCGAAGGCGGGGACCCATAGGATTTGCTAGCCGGTGGGTCCCCGCGTTCGCGGGGATGACTGTTTCGAGGGCCGGGGTGGCTCCTCTTCAGGACCCCGAATTCCAAACCCACAACCAGGTTGAGCTACGCGCCCTCGACGGCGCGCAGGCGGTCGAGGACGTGCTGCATGTCGGCCGGGAGCGGGGCCTCGAAATCCACCGCCTCGCCGGTCGTCGGATGCCGGAAGCCGAGGGTCGCGGCGTGGAGGGCCTGCCGGGGCATCGCCTCGAAGAGGTTGCGGAAGAAGGCCCGCCGCGTGCCGGTGTCCGGGCCGGAGCGGACGGCCTGGCCGTCGTAGACCGGGTCGCCGAGGATGGGGTGGCCGAGGTGGCGGGCGTGGACCCGAATCTGGTGGGTCCGCCCGGTCTCGAGCCGGAACCGCACGAGCGCCGTGTCCCGCATCGCCTCGACCCGCTCGAAGTGCGTGAGGGCGTGCTTGCCCCGGCCCTCGGGCACGACGGCCATCCGCCGCCGGTCGCGCGGGTCGCGCCCGAGCCAGGTCTCGACGGTGCCGCGCTCGGCGGGAAGGCCCCAGACGAGGGCGAGGTAGCGGCGGCGGATCGTGCGCTCCATGAACTGCCGGGCGAGGGCGGCGTGCGCCGCATCCGTCTTCGCCACGACGAGCAGGCCGGAGGTCCCCTTGTCGAGGCGGTGGACGATGCCGGGGCGGACCGTCACGTCGCCGTCGAAGCGCGGGGCCGCCGTCGCCGTCGAGAGGCCGATGTCTTCGTCGTCCTCTTCATCCTCTTCCTCGAACGAGAGCGACTCGCCGCCGACGTGGTGCAGGAGCGCGTTGACGAGCGTGCCGGTGCGGTTCCCATAGGCCGGATGCACCACGAGGCCGGCGGGCTTGTTGACGACGAGCAGCACGTCGTCCTCGTAGACGACGTCGAGCGGGATCGCCTCGGGCCGGGCCTCGATGGGCGGCGGGCGCTGGAGGCGGCATTCGATCCGGTCGCCGCCGGTGACGGGCGTCGAGACCTTCGTCTGCACCGCGCCGTTGACGGCCACGTCGCCCGCCTTGATGCCGCGCTGCACCTTCGAGCGCGTCGCGTTCGCCAGGTGCTCGGTGAGGTAGACGTCGAGCCGCTGCCCGGCCCGGTAGCCCTCGGGCACCTCGACGACGACCAGCGTTTCCTGTTTCTCTTCGATAGCCATGGCCCGAAGCTACGGGCACCGCTCCCGCGCCGCACCGCCGCTGTAGGGGCAGACCCGTGTGTCTGCCCAACCCGTGTGTCTGCCTAACCCGTGTGTCTGCCCAACCCGTGTGTCTGCCCAACCCTCGTCTCTGCCCAGCCCTCGTGGCCGCCCGGCCGTGATCGCCCGCCCCAGCCAGGGCGAACACGTGGGTTCGCCCCTACGAGGATGTCACGGTCCCGCCTGCCGCGATCTGGGTCTTCCCCACGTCGGCGACGGCTTCGAGCGCCCGGTCCACCTCGTCGGGCGTGTTGTACCAGGTCGGCGAGAGGCGGAGCTTACGGTCGCGCACGGCGAGGGCGACGCCGCGCTCCTGGGCGAGGCCGAAGACGGCGTCGGGGTCGGGGTGCTCGGCGGCGACGATCCCGGAGGCGTGGGCCGGGTCCGCCGTGCCGTAGCGACGCAGCCCGAGGCGGCTGAGGCCGGCGGCGACCTGCGCGCTGCGCGCCAGCACCTGCGCCTCGCACCAGGCCGGCCCGGCCTCCAGGTGCAGCCCGACGGCGGCATCGAGCGCGACGATCCCAGCGTGGTTGAGCGTCCCGATGCGGAAGCGGCGGGCGTCGTCGTGGAAGGCGGTCGGGTACGAGAGGAAGTCGTCCCAGTCCAGCGGGCCGCCCAGCCAGCCGCGCACGGGGCGGAGCCGGGCTTGCAGGCTCTCGGTGAGGTAGAAGAACGCCGTACCCTGCATCCCGAGCAGCCACTTCTGCCCGCCGCAGGCGAGGAAGTCCACGGGCAAACTGCTCACATCGAGCCGGAGCGCACCGACGCCCTGGATCGCGTCGACGCAGAAGAGCACGCCCCGGTCCCGGCAGAGCGTGCCGATCCGGGTGAGGTCGGCGCGGAAGCCCGAGAGGAACTGCACCCAGCTCACCGAGACGAGCCGCGTCCGGGGCGTCAGCGCCCGCTCGACGTCCTCCACCGTGAAGGTCCCCCGCTCGTGCGGGATGAAGTCTACTTCGACGCCGCGCTCGCGCAGCCCGAGCCACGGGTAGACGTTGGCCGGGAACTCGCAGGCCGGGACGGCGACGCGGTCGCCGGGCTGCCAGTCCAGCCCCTGCGCGAGCACGTTGAGCGCCGCCGATGTGTTCGGCGCGAGCTCGATCCGCTCGGGCGAGGCCCCGACGAGCGCTCCCAGCCGCTGCCGGGCGCGCTCGACGACGGGCGCGACGTCGGCGTAGTTGTTCGGCTTCGTCCGGTGGCGCTGCTCGAGGAAGGCGCAGACGGCCTCCATCACCGGCCGGCTCAGCGGGCCGGTCGAGGCGTGGTCGAGGTAGGCCCACGTCTCGGT
>JBBSMV010000143.1:0-8142 GCA_038232975.1 Rhodothermales bacterium | reverse complement strand
CGGGTGTGACCACCTGGCTGAGGGCGGCCACGAGCGTGGTACTCTTGCCCGAGCCGGTCGGGCCGGTGAGGATCACCATGCCGTTGGGCTGGCGGATGGCTTTGGCGAACTGCGCCTGCGCCCCCGGCAGCAGGCCGAGCTTGGCCAGGTCGGTGAGCACCTTCCGGTCGTCGAGCACGCGGATGACGATGCTCTCGGCGCGGACGTCGGGGTTCGCGTTTGCGATCGGCAGCACCGAGACGCGGTAGCGGATGAGGGTGTCGTCCACCCAGCGCTGGATGAAGCCGTCCTGCACCGTGTCGCGCTCGAAGCGGTCCACGTTGATGGCGTTGTCCTTGAGCACGGCCAGGAGCGCCTCGGGGTGGCCCTTGTCCTCGGTGTGCCAGTGCTGGAGGCGGCCGTCGAGGCGGAAGTGGATTTCGGTCTTGCGCTTGGCGTTGGGGTAGATGTGGATGTCCGAGACCCCCATCCGCACCGACTCCACGAGGAGGGCCTCGACGAGGTTGATGAGCGAGCTCCGGCTGATCTCGGCTTCGAGGGCCTCCTCGTCGAGGAGCTTGTTCTCGCCGGTCTCGTAGCTCGCCCCGAAGTCGAACGTAGCCTCCTCGCCGCCGTCCTTGATCCGCTCGAGGTACTCGTTCTTGCGCGGGTACGCCTCGTCGAGGACGCGGCGGACGACGGCGCGCGGGGCGTAGCACAGCTCGAAGCGCTCGAGCTCGAGGGTGTCCATGATGCGCTGGAGCTCCGAGCGCATCGGGTCGTCGGTGACGAAGACGAGCTTGAGCATCCCGCTGGCGGAGTCCTGCGCGTAGGCGTAGGGGGCCACGCCCAGGGCGAGCAGCCGCTCGCGCGCGCCCTCGCTGAGCGAGTCCAGCACGGTCTTGGCGAAGCCCGCCTCGGGCGGGCGCTTCGCCACGGGCGCGATGCGGAAGGCGTAGGTGAGCGCTGCCTGCTCGTAGACGACCTCGCGGTTGGCCTTCGGGTTTTCGGCGAGCACGCGCCAGAGCGGCTCGCGGAGGTTGCTCTGGCGCTTGGCCTCGGCCGCCGCCTCGACCACGGCCTCGGAGACGACCCCTTTGTTCAGGAGCGCCTGCACCACGCGGTCCTGGCCCTGCCTGAGACCGGCCCGGGCACCGGCCTCCCGAGAACCGGCCTCACGAGAAACGGCTGCCAGCGCCGCCTCGGCCGGCGGGGTGCCTGCTCCTTCCTGCGGAGGCTCGGGCGTCGGCCTCGGCTCAGGAGGCAAGGCCGCCGCGAAAGGCAGGGCCGCCTCGGGAGGTGGGGAGAGCTCCCCGGTTCCGTCGCCGCCGGCCCCCCGCGCCTGCTCAGCCGTCGCGGGCGGCTCGGGCGTCGTCGCGGACGGGTTGATCTCCCTCAGGCTCTTGAGCGAAGGCGCGGCCGGGCTGCCGCCGGACGCGGCCGGCGGCGCGCTCAGGTTGTTGAGCGACACCCAGCCGCCGTCCTCTACCTCTTCGTCCTCGATGCGGAAGCCGCGGTGGCTGCGCGAGGCGTCGTCGGGGTGGGGCCGGTCGGTCATGAGGGTGGAGAGGACGAAGTGCGACGGGTGCCCGCAGGAGCCGAGGGGTGGGCGTAGAGTATCGGCGTCCCCGGTCGTTCTCTTTATCTCATCGTCCCGATTTCGCGGCGGCCGCAGGCAGGAGTAGAGGACGAAGAGAAGAGAAAGAGGAGAGAGAAGAGAAAGAGGAGAGAAGAGAAAGAGGAGAGAGATGCTCTCCTTTCTATCTTTTCCCTCTCCTCTCTCTTTTCTCCGTCCTACTGGCCCATGATGTCGATGGAGCTGGGCCGGATCAGCGCCGTCTCGGCCGAGAGCACGGTCAGCAGCGCCACGATGATGCCGATGAAGAGCGACACCACCGTCTGGATGGACTGCAGCGCGACCTCCAGCTTGAGCGTCGTCTCCTTCTCGTAGTAGTCCGCCATCTGCTGAGCGCTCTTGCGCACGGCCCCGGTCTCGGAGCCGGTGCGGAAGCGGGCAATCGCCATCGGGGTGAAGACGCCGGCTGCGTCCATCGCCCGGACGAGGTCCGCGCCCTGGGCCACCATCATCGGGATCGTGATCGTCTTGACGCGGTGCTCGACGTAGGCGTTGCCGCACGCCTCGGCCGCCACCTTGATGACCTCGATGTTCTGCCCGCTGCCGGAGTAGAGAATCGCGAAGACGCGGCTGAAGACCTCGATGTTGAGCTTGTGCAGCAGCGTCCCGATGATCGGCAGGCGGATCATGTTCTTGTGCGCCCACATGGTCCCCTTCGGGGTGCGGAGCCAGAGCACGACGGCCCCGACGGCGAGGCCGACGCCGAGCAGCAGCCAGACCATGTTCCGGTCGAGCCAGTCGGCCATGACGAGCGAGAGCGTGGTCAGCGGCGGCAGCTCGATCCCGTCGAAGTCGGCGAAGAGGCCGGCCGTCGCCGGGACGATGGACCAGACGTACCAGACGAAGACGCCGAGGGTCGCGAGGATCGTCACCGAGGGCATGATCATCGAGGAGCGGACGCTCTTCTTGAACTCGTCGCGGCGCTCGAGGAACTTGGCCGTGGCCTCGTAGATCTCGCTCATGTTGCCCGACTGGCTCGCCACGCCGAGCATGTAGGCGGTGAACTGCCCGAGCCGGTCCTGGTGCTTCATGAAGGCCTGCCGGGCCTCGACGCCGCCCTTGAGGTCGGAGTTGATGTCGCGGATGGTCTGCTTGAGCGACGACGACGAGATGTCGGCCACCAGGAGGTTCAGGACCTCGTTGAAGGGCATCTTCTCGGAGAGCAGGTTGGCCGCGAGGCGGACGAACATGATGATGTCGCTGCTCGGCGGCTTGCGCTGCACGTTGAAGAGCTTCTTCTTGACCGAGAGCACCTCCATGCCCATGCGCGAGAGCGCCGACTCGATCTCCTCGGAGGCGAAGGCCTTCTGCTCGCCGGAGACGACCTTGCCGCTGGGGTGCTTGATCTTGTAGCGGAAGAACACCCGCTCGTCGAGGTCGCGCAGCGTGAACTTGTGGCGGTCGGCGAGGCTGGCGACCTTCTTCTGGGCGGTGCGCTTGTTCGGGGCGTAGACGGTGCCCTGCACCGGCTGCCCGGCGGCACTCAGTCCGTTGAATCGAAACTCTCCCATGGCGGCGTCTGGCTGGTAGGCGTGGTGGTCTGTCGGGCGCGGGGGTGGCGCGGGGGTCAGTTCAGCCCGATCGTGCTGTCGTAGGCGACGACGGTCCGCTTGATGTCGTACTGGTCCACCGTGACGCGCACGCCGATGTCGGGGTAGCGCACGCTGACGGCCGAGATCTCAACGGAGTCCACCCACGCCCCGGTGATCCGGAAGCGGCCCCGGACCGTCGCCGTGTCGAGGGCGAGCGTCTGCATCCCGTCGGTGGCGAGCTCCGCGTAGGACTGGTTGCCGCCGGCGAAGGGGTCGTTCTTGGTCTTCCAGTAGACGGCCTGGCTGGCGATGGCGAGCGAGCGGTCGAGGAGGCCGTCGGCCTCGTCCTGCCGGGTGTACTTCTGCACGGCCGCGATGCCTGCGACTACGGCCAACCCGACGAGGATGACGCCGATCACCAGAAGAAGAAGCTGCTGTTGTCCCATGATTGTCTGTCCCGCTGTATCGGCTCCCGACGGAGAAAATCAACCGACGGCGGTTCCTTTCGTGATAGAGGCCTGCACGTTTCGGCCTGTACGAGGCCTGCGCAGCGATGCCGTAGGGGATGCAAGTTCACTGCCATCGCCTCCTTTGGACCCCCCTCTTTTCAGTCCATCGCGTCGGCTCCGCCTCCTGCTCAGGGACGCTGTCTCCCTCGTCGAGGGGGACAGCCGCGCGCAGCCAGGAGCGCAGCGACTGCAAGCAGCGGCAGCGGGTCTTCCTTCCCGGCCACCCCGCAAAAAAGGCGACATCCCTGCCGAGCCGAAGCCCGACAGAGATGCCGCCAAGGTCTGCCGACCGCGAGGCCGGTCTCAACCCGCCGTGCCTAGAAGGCGCAGTCGGTCGTGTTCGGGTTGGTCGGGTCGCCCGGCAGGCTGCTGCCGAGGACAGTCTCGATGCACTCCGGGTCGGTGTCGAAGACGCCCACCTTGACGAAGTTGCTGAGCGAGCTGTCGAGCGCCGTGATGATCACGGACTGTGTGCTCGAAACGATGTCGAATCTGCCGTTGAGGTTGCGGTAGGTGTCGTTGGCGTCGACCTCGTAGCCGAGCTGCTGGAGCGTCAGGCCGTCCATGCCGGTCTTGGTGGCCCCGCCGCCGAAGGCGGCCGGCTTGAGCTTCCACGCCTGCGCGTCGGAGGCGATGCGGATGGCGTCGTTGACGAGGGCGTCGGAGTTGGCTTTCTTCTGGTTCTCGCCGAAGGCCTGGATACCGACGACGACGGCGAGGCCGACGATCACGATACCGAGGACGAGGAGGAGGAGTTGCTGCTGACCCATGGGTGGACCTCTCTATAGTTGGTTGGTTGGTCTTGCTGGAGCACGCCGCGGTGGACTTACGCTCCTGCGCTTGGTGAGTGAGGCGGTGGCTGCCGGTAGCGGCGTGCTCCCATCGCGCTCGGCTCTCCGTTCTAGCACGGGCCGTGCCCGAACGCGCCCCTACCCCGGCTCCGGTACCCGAGGCGGCCGCTCGCGCCTCTCCCGATCCCCGTCCCCCGCCCCCATTCTCTCGTTTAGGGCCTGATTGGGCCTTCGGGTTACGAATCGCGCATCTATTGGAGCACGTCCGCTGACCTTCCGACGAGCGGCACTCCTCCTGCCTCAGGGTTCCTTTTCGTAACCGCCCCTTGTATTTTTACCTGTCGGTCCCGGACGCGTAGCCGGAACCCCTGGGCGCATTCGTCCGTGTGCCGGTACCTCCTGCTCGTTCTGTCGCCCCGGCCCTCACGGGTCGCCCCTCTCACCTATCTCCGGACCCGCCATGAGCAAGACCAACCCTTCCGTCACCGACAAAGCCAAAGCCGCTACCAGCGAGGCCATCGAAGAGGTCAAGCTGGCCGGCAACCAACTCGTGGACCGCGTGCGCGACCTGATCGAGGAGGGCAACGTCCGCCACCTCCGCATCAAGAAGGACGACAAGGTGCTCCTCGAAATCCCCCTCACCGTCGGGGTCGGGGCCGGGGCCGCGGCTGTGTTCCTCTCCCCCATGCTCGCCGCCGTCGGTGCCCTCGCGGCCCTCGTCACGGACATTACGCTCGTCGTCGAGCGCGACCTCGACGCTGAGCTCGGCCGCGCGACGGGCACGCCGACCGAGACGCCCGCCTCGAAGCCGGTGACGGAGACCGACAAGACCATCGGCAAGTAGGTACAGCGCGCTGCGCTCCTACCACCCGTCTCTGTAGGGGCGACCGGCCGGTCGCCCCTACGTCTGTTTATGCGCGACGCTGTTTATGCCCGACGCGCCCGATCTGAAAACCTACCTCGACGGCCTCGTCGCCCGCTACGAGCGCCCGGCCTTTCTCGCCGACGACCCGATCTCCGTCCCGCACGGGTTTGACGACGCTGGCGACCGCGAGGTGATCGGGCTATACGCCGCCCTCCTCGCTTGGGGCCGCCGCGCCACGATCCTGGCGAAGCTGGCCGAGCTGTGCGAGCGGATGCGCTTCCGCCCCTACGCCTTCGTCCGCGACTTCGAGCCGGGGCGCGACGGGCCGCGCCTCGACGGGTTCAAGCACCGCACCTTTCAGCCCGCCGACGCCTTCCACCTGACGCGCGCGCTCTCGGCCCTCCTGCGCGAGCACGGCAGCTTCGAGCCGGTCTTCGCCCGGCACCTCGCGCCAGGCGCTCCGGACGTCGGCCCCGCGATTCAGGGGTTTAGCGAGGCCGTGATGGCGGCGGTGCCCGGCGTCCCGGCCCGGCTCCAGAAGCACCTCGCCCGGCCGTCCACCGGCAGCGCGTGCAAGCGCCTGGCGATGTACCTCCGCTGGATGGTCCGCCCCGGCCCCGTGGACTTCGGCGCGTGGAGCCGGATCGCGCCGGCCCAGCTCGTCCTCCCACTCGACGTCCACACCGGCCGGCAGGCGCGGGCACTCGGCCTCCTGGACCGGGAGCAGAACAACTGGCGCGCCGCGCTCGCCCTCACCGCCCGCTGCCGCGCCTTCGACCCCGCCGACCCGTGCCGCTACGACTTCGCGCTCTTCGGCGCGGGGGCCTACGGGCACGAGCACCCGACGGAGTTCCTCCTCGATTGCGACCGTTTGTAGGGACACGATGCATCGTATCCCTACGGTGATGGCATCATTCAGCCTCCGCAACGATCCGCAGCACGTCCGCGCCGTAGCGCTCCAGCTTCGCCGGGCCGACGCCTTTGACGGCGAGCAGGGCGTCCTCGTTCTGCGCGCGCGCGCGCGCGAGGGCCTCCAGCGTGCGGTCGCTGAAGACGACGTAGGGCGGGACCTCCTGGGCCTGCGCCTGCTCGGTGCGCCACGCCTTGAGCGCCTGGAAGAGCGCCGCGGCTTCGCCGTCGAGCGCCTCGCCCGGCGCGGCCTCTCCTTTCGATGCCGCGTTGCCTGACGATCCGCCCCGCCCCGCCGAGGCGGGCACGTCGAGGTCAATCGCCTCGCGGTGGGCGAGCGCGCGCCGGCCCGTCGCCGTCAGCTCGACGACCGGGTACTCCGAGCCGACGACCTTGAGGTAGCCCTCGGCGATGAGCCGTTTGTAGAGCGCGTCAATGTCGTCCTGCGCCATGAACCCGAGGCGACCGTAGTAAGGCGACTCGGTGTAGGCGCGGCGGTCCATGCCGGCGGCCTTCGAGCCGGCGAGGATCTTGACGAGGGTCTTGCGGCCGACGCTCCACCGCAGCCGACGCACGAGGTCGAGCAGGCCGATGGCGATGCGCGCTGCCATCGGGAGGCTCTCGAAGGGCGGCAGCTCGGCCGGGGCCTCGGCGATCTGGGCGGCGACGAGGCAGTTGTCGCAGCACCGCTCGGCCACCGGCGGCTCCCTATCGCCGAAGTGGTCGAGGACGAGCTGGCGGCGGCAGGCGTCGGACTCGGCGTAGCCGGTCATCCCGGCCAGCGCCTTGCGCTTGGCGCGCTGCCGCTCGGCGGAGCGCTCGAGCACGCGGCCCGCCCGGTCGTCGTCCCAGGCGCGGACGGCGTACTGCTGGAGCGGGCCGAGGTCCTCGCCGCGCTCCAGCATCCCCATCCGCTCCAGGAGGCTCATCCCGACGCGCGCCCCGACCGGGTGCTGGTCCACGCGCCCGGCGACGGCGTCCTGGTCTACGGCAGTCCACCCGTCGCCGGCAGCGCGGGCGAGGTGGCGGTGGAGCGCCCGGAGGTCGCGCAGGGCCGGGGCGTGCTGGTCTATGAACCACTCGCGGAGGGCAGCGTCGTGCGTCGCGTAGAACAGCAGCGCCTCGGCCGGCGCGCCGTCGCGCCCGGCGCGCCCGGCCTCCTGGTAGTAGGCCTCGAGCGTCGCCGGAATCCCCCAGTGGACCACGAAGCGCACGTCGGCCCGGTCCACGCCCATGCCGAAGGCGTTCGTGGCGACGACGAGGCCGAGGCCGCCGGTCATGAAGGCGTCCTGCACCTCGGTGCGCTCGGCGTCGGGCAGCCCGGCGTGGTAGGCCCGGACCGGGCGGCCGACCTCGTCGCGGACGAAGCGCGTCACGTCGTCGCACTGCTTGCGCGTGCTGACGTAGACCAGTCCCGCGGCCTGGTTCTCCGCGAGAAACGCCCCCAGCGCCCGGCGCTTGTCGGCGGCCGTCGGGGTCGCCTGCACGTTGAAGGTGAGGTTCGGGCGGTTGAAGCCGGTGACGACGCGCTCGGCGGCTTCGATGTCGAGGGTCGCCAGGATGTCGTCCTGGACGCGCGGCGTGGCCGTGGCGGTGAGCGCCACCGTCGTCGGGTCGCCCATCTGGTGGCGGGCGCGGGCGATCTGGAGGTAGTCTGGGAGGAAGTCGTGCCCCCACTGGCTGACGCAGTGCGCCTCGTCGACGGCCAGGAGCGCCACGTGTGCCTCGGCGAGGGCCCCGAGGAAGGCGCGGTTGCGGAGCCGCTCCGGGGCGACGTAGACCAGCCGGACGTCGCCCTTTCGTAGCGCCCGCAGGCCGGCCCGCTGCGCCTCGGCGTCCTGGGACGAGTTGAGCGCGACGGCCGGAATCCCCCGTCGCCCGAGCGCGTCCACCTGGTCCTTCATCAGCGCGATCAGCGGCG
>JBBSMV010000142.1:0-8146 GCA_038232975.1 Rhodothermales bacterium | reverse complement strand
GGTCGTCGTCGGGCGCGACGGGCGCGTGACGGGCGAGGTGTGCAGCCGCCTCGTCGCCGCCACGCTCCAGGCCGTCGGCTGCCACGTCGTTGACGCCGGCCTCGCCACCACGCCGACCGTGGCGATGGGCGTGCTCAAGGCCGAGGCCGACGGCGGGGTCATCCTCTCGGCCTCGCACAACCCCGCCGAGTGGAACGCGCTCAAGCTCCTCGACGAGCGCGGCGAGTTCCTGTCGGCCGCCGAGGGCCAGGCGGTGATCGCCCGCGTCGAGAGCGGCGAGGACTTCACCGTCGCCTACGACCGGATCGGGAGCTACCGCGAGGCCGACTTCCTGCCCTACCACATCGAGGCCATCCTCGCCCTGCCGTACATCGAGCCGGAGGTGATCGCCGCCCGAGATTTCAGCGTCGTGGTAGATGGGATCAACTCGGTCGGCGGGATCGCGCTGCCGGCGCTGCTCGGCGCGCTCGGGGTCGAGGACGTCCACACGGTCAACGGCGCGCCGACGGGCCGCTTCGCGCACCCGGCCGAGCCGCTCCCGGAGCACCTCACCGGGACGACGCGCCTCGTCGCCGACACCGGGGCCGACCTCGGCCTCGTCGTGGACCCCGACGCCGACCGCCTCGCGCTGATCGCCGACGGCGGGACCTTCTTCGGCGAGGAGCGCACGCAGGTCGTCGCCGCCGACTTCCTGATGCGCAAGCAGCCCGGCCCCTTCGCCACCAACCTCTCCTCGTCCCGGCTGATCGAGGACGTGATGGCGCGCTACGACCAGCCGGTGGTCCGCTCGGCGGTCGGCGAGATCAACGTCGTCGAGGCGATGAAGGCGCACGACGCCGTGCTCGGCGGCGAGGGCAACGGCGGGGTGATCCTGCCGGCGCTCCACTACGGCCGCGACGCCCTGGCCGGGGCCGCCCTCGTCCTCCAGTTTCTCGCCGAGACCGGCCAGTCGCTCTCGGAGCTGGGCGCGACCTACCCCGCCTACCACATCTCCAAAAACAAGCTCCCGCTCGAAACCCCCGACGGCACCCGGCTCAATGCCGACACGCTCCTCAACGCCCTCGCCGAGCGCTATGCCGACGAGCGGATTTCCACCGTGGACGGCGTCAAGATTGACTTCGACGAGGGCTGGGTCCACCTTCGCACGTCCAACACCGAACCCATCCTGCGCATCTACACCGAGGCCCGGACGCGGGAGGAGGCCGAGGCTCTCGCCGAGCGGTTCAAGCAGGAGCTGCTGGAGGTCGAAGTCTAGGCAGCACCTCAGCGCACGTCGGCGAAGTGTCATACCCAATCCGGTTGAGCCGGATCACCCTGGCTGTAGGGACACGGCGTGCCGTGTCCGCGCAGACGTGCCCCAGGGCTGGACAGGGCACGCCCTGTCCCTGCGATGGGGGGCAGAGGTGGAGGGCAGACCTACCCAGGTTATCCGGACTTGGTAGCACAGGTGCTCAAGCTTGCTGAAGCAGCCGGATGATTCCTGCCACCACCTCCCCGGTCGAAGGTGCAGTCAGTTGGCCCACGGTTCGTGCGAAAAGAGCCTCGTTTGCCGTGAACAACTTGCCAGGTCTCGCATAGCTCGTGCGCTCCAGACTGCCGTGCTTGAAGCTTCTGTCCGTCAGCTCCACGGCGCGGGCATCGGCGTAGGGATTGCTCGTGACCTGAACGAGCAGGTGATCCCCACGTCCCACATCGGCTAGGACCACGGCAGGGCGGAGCTTCGAGGCCGAGAGGTCAGAGAACGGAAACCGCACGAGGACGACAGCGCCGCGCTCTACGGTTGAAGGTGCGCCCACGCCTCGTCCTCTTCATCACGGTTCCAATCGGAAGCAAGTGCCGCTTCGCTGAGGAGAGCTATTTCACTCGAATCCGGCTCCTCGCCGAGTAGCGTGACGAGTGCTCGCTCGCCGGGGAGAAGCTCCACCTCTTCGAGAAGGCGGAGGCTCCCGTCTTTTTCAACGACGGCTTCGACGGTGCGTGGCATGGTGCGGGTCGGTGGTTTCCATTGTGATATAGCAGGGGAGGAATCCGGTTCGGGTTAGCGCAAATCCGCAAACGTGTCGCAGGCGCTGAGGTTGCCGCTCTCGAGGCCGCGCTGGAACGAGGCCACGCGCTGCGCCGAGGTCCCGTGCGTGAACGACTCCGGCACGGCCGCCTGGCCTGCCCGCTGCTGGAGGTAGTCGTCCCCGACGGCGGAGGCGGCGTCAATGCCTTCCTGCACGTCGCCCGGTTCGAGGAGGTCGCGCTCGGTCTCGGCGTAGTGCGCCCAGATGCCGGCGTAGCAGTCGGCCTGGAGCTCGGTGCGGACCGAGAGGTCGTTGGCCGCCGCCTGGCCGAGGCGCTGCTGCTCCTGGCGGACGGCCCCGAGCGTGCCCTCGAGGTTCTGGACGTGGTGCCCGATCTCGTGGGCGATGACGTAGGCGACCGCGAAGTCGCCCGAGGCCCCGAGCTGCTGGAGCTGGCGGAAGAACGAGAGGTCGAGGTAGACCCGCTGGTCGTTGGGGCAGTAGAACGGGCCGACGGCCGCGCCGCTGATCCCGCAGGCCGACTGCACCCGGTCGGAGAAGAGCACGAGCTGCGGCTCCTGGTAGGGCTGCCCAGCCTGCTGGAAGAGGGCGCTCCACGTCTGCTCCGTGTCGGCGAGGATCACCGAGACGAACTCTGAGGCCTCGTCCTGGGGTGCCCCGCCGGCAGGCGTCTGTTCGACCGACGCGCTCGGGGCCGCCCCGCCGCCGAGGAGCGAGAGGATCTGCGACGGGTCGAACCCGAAGAGCAGCCCGAGGAGGATGAGCAAAAGGGACCCGCCGCCGAGGGCGACCTTGCCCTTGTTGCCGCGCACGTCAACGACGTTGGAGCTTCCGCGACGACCGCGCCACTGGACCATGAGAGGAGGGGTTGGGAGGGTGAGAGGGTGGGAGGAGTGGGGGGCGTAAGCTACGCATCTGTCTCCACCGTGTCCGGTGGGGCACTGCGGCTTTTCAGCACGCGGCCCTGGGTTACGAACGAGATTCCCTGCGACGACGACGCGCTGATCATGACCGCCTCGATCACCGGAGCCGTCACGGCACACTCGGCGGCCCATTCCACGATGAAGTTCGCGCCGGCTCCCCCGGTGTCGTCCTGCTGCTCCACGAGGTAGTCCGCGCTCGCCATCGGGCCGAGCAGGCGCGGCGTGTTCGGGTAGCTTCGCACGAGTTCTCCTTCAGAGTCGTAGTACCGCACGGCCGTCACGCGGATTGGGTGCTCCGCGTCCGTGTTGCGGATGCTCAGCGTCGCCGCGAGGTCAATGTCGCGGCGAGCGTCGCGGAAGTAGATGTGCGAGTAGACCGGCACGTACACGACCTGGCCGGCGACGAGGCCCGGCGGCTCGGTCTCCCAGGAGAGGGTATCCTCCACCATCGCGTGCTCATCGGCGGGCGGAGCCGGGGAAGGCTCCGGCTCCCGCCCGGTACAGGCGGCGAGGACGAGTAGAGGAAGGAGAAGGCTACGCACGAGGTGGGGAAGCTAGAGAGGAGCGGACCGGGCTATCAGCGGTTCGCCTCCGCTTCGGATTGGGCCCGCGTCTCGGCAAAGGCTTCGCTCGGGTTCCAGCTCGGGCGGAGCGTGGAGTTGGCGAGCGCGTAGCCGAGCCGGAAGGCGACGCGCGTCTGCTGGACGATCCCGCCGAAGCGCATATCGTCGGTCAGCTCGTCCGAGGGCTGGTGGTAGCGGTGGGCGCGGTAGTCGGCCGAAAGCTCCTCCGCATAGCCGGCGGGGCGGCCCCGGAAGTCGGTGCCGGTCTCGATGAAGACGGCCGGGACGCCGCCGCGCGCGAAGGCGAGCTGGTCGCTGCGGAAGAAGACGCCCTGGTTCGGCTGCGGGTCCGGCGTGACGGTCATGCCCTCGGCGGCGGCGGCGGCGCGCAGCAGCCCGAGCATCTCGCTCCGCTCGGCCCCGATGCCTACGATGTCGTCGGTCGGCCCGTCGAGGTTGCCGGAGTCTACGTTGATGTTGGCGATGGTGCGGGCGAGCGGGACGGCGGGGGTGCGGGCGTAGTGGGCCGAGCCGAGCAGCCCGCTCTCCTCGGCCGAGAGCGTGGCGAAGATCACCGTCCGGGCCGGCGGCTCCGGGAGCGCGGCGAAGGCGTCGGCGAGCGCGAGCAGCATCGCCACGCCGCTCGCGTTGTCCACGGCCCCGTTGTAGATGCCGTCCTTGCCTTCGGCGACGAGCGCCTCGTCCATCCCGAGGTGGTCGTGGTGGGCGGTGTAGACGATAGCCTCCTCGGGATGCGTCGCCCCCTCGATCTTGCCCAGCACGTTCGTCCCCTCGAACCGCCGCGTCTCGAAGCGCATGGCGAGCGAGGCGCGGACGGGCAGCTCGTGCGGCTCGAAGTCCCGCGAGGCCGCCTCGGCCTGCCACGCCTCCAGCGTGGTCCCGCTCATCTCGGCGAGGCGCTCGGCCGTCGCCTGGGTGATCCAGCCCTTGAGCTGGAGTGGGTTCTCGGGCGGGTCGGCCGACTGGATGTGCTCGCCGCGCGCGTCGCTCGAGAGGACGGTGAACGGGTAGCCCGCCGTCGGCTCGGTGTGGACGAGGAAGATGCCGGCCGCGCCGCGCCGCCGGGCCTCCTCGTACTTGTAGGTCCAGCGCCCGTTGTAGGTCAGCGTGTCGGCCTGAAAGAGGTCCGGCTCGGCGGCCGTCGCGGGCGGGTCATTGACGAAGGCGACGAGGATCTTGCCCGTCACGTCGAGGTCCTTGTAGTCGTCCCAGTCGTAGCCGGGGTTCGAGATGCCGTAGCCGACGAACACGAGCGGGCCGTCAATGGACGCCTCGGCGGCGTCGAGGTCGGTCGAGGCGATGTAGTCGTCCACGAGGTCGAGCGAGACGGGGTCGCCGCGCTCAGGCGTCAGGACGAGCGAGCCGACGTCGGTCGGGGTCGAGCCGAGGAGCGGGACCCTTTGGAAGAACCCGCCGCCGGGGGCGGCCCCGACGAGGCCGGCGGCCTCCATCTGCTCGCGGATGTATTCGACCGCTTTCTCCTCGCCCGGCGTCCCGGTCCCGCGCCCCTCGAAGGCGTCGGAGGCGAGGACCGCGATGTGCTCGCGCAGCGTCACCGAGTCAATGGCGGCGAGCGCGGCCTCCGGCACCGGCCCGGCCTCGGCAGCTAGCGAGTCTGTACCGGCGGCGGGCGGCACGGTGGTGTCGTCGCAGGCCGCGAGGGGCAGGAGGAGGGCGAGCAGGAACGTGAGGCGGGGCATGGCGGGTGTGGGAGTGTGGGGAGAAGCTGGGAAAGGTACCTCACTGTCGCGCAAGGCACCTGTAGGGGCGACCCCACGTGGTCGCCCTGGGCGGGGCTAGCATCTGGTAACGTTCGACACCCAGAATGCCCGTCGGATTCCACGGGGTCGCCCTGGTTGGGGCTGGCATCCCACCCGGCGTCTCATGGGGACAGGGCCACGGTGCCGTAGTGCGGAAGAAACGAACAAACGGTGTCGAGAAAAAAGGGCAGCCCGCCGCGAGAGTCGCAGCGGGCCGCCTGGAGCCGAGCCGGGAGGCTGGCTACTTCATGAGCGTGATCTGCTGGGTCTGCACCCGGCCGCCGGCTTCGAGCCGGACGAGGTAGACCCCGCTCGGCAGGCCGTCGGCCTCGAAGGTGGCTTCGTGAGGGCCGGCCTCGGCCATGCCCTCAGCCAGGAGCGCCACCCGGCGGCCGAGCACGTCGTAGACCGCCACCCGGACCTCGGCGGCGTCTTCGAGCGCGTAGCGGACCGTCGTGCGCTCGGAGAACGGCGTCGGGTAGACCCCGAGGGCCGCGCCCGCCCGCGCCGCGACCGGCTCGGGGGTGAAGGTGGCGGTCTCGCCTCGCGTCACGTTCTCGAGCGTCCACGTCACGTCGTCCGAGGCGCGGGCTTCGTCGCTGCCGGCGGTGAGGTTGGAGCCTTTGAAGAAGGTGAAGTCGTCGGAGTCGTCGAAGTCATCCGGGAAGCTCGGGCCGACGTAGGCCGTCACGCGGTAGACGCCGGCCGGGGCAGCGCTCGGGACGCGCTGCGAGAGCGACTCGGTTGTGCTCTGGCCGCTGTTGAGGGTGAGGTCGAAGGGGCCGAGGCGGGGGCCGTTGCTCCCGTTGGGGAACGTGACCAGCACCCACCACTCGCCATCGAAGGTCGCGCCGGAGGTATTCGAGAACATGAAGTCAGCGCTGACGCGGCCGCCGGAGCCGGAGAGGATTTCGCCGCCCGTGATCGTGGCCTCCACGCTCGCCGTGCCGGTGCCGCCGCCCATGTTGGAGTAGAGGATCGGCTTGTAGGTAGCCGTGAGGCTATTCATCCGGCTCGCCTGCTCGGCCGTGAACTCGAACATGCAGGCATCATCGACGTAGTCCATGAAGTTGCGGATGGGATCGGGGCCGCCGCCGGAGCAGGTGTCGCGCCCGATGGGGCAGCCGAAGGCTGGGCTGGCCTCGGGGGCGGTGTCCGAGACGTAGTCGCCGGGGGCGGGGCAGCCGCCCTGGAAGGTGTGGTAGAGGCCGAGGTAGTGGCCGATCTCGTGCGTGGCGGTGTCGCCGGCGTTGTAGGGGAAGGCCGAGCCGCCGGGCAGCGAGCGGTAGTCCACCACGATGCCGTGCAGCGTGCTGGTCTCCGGGAAGGAGAACGGCAGGTAGGACCAGCCGAGGTAGCCGCCGCCGGAGCTCGTGTAGAAGTTGAGCGTCGTGGCCGGGCTGATGGCGAGGGCGCTCTTCATCGAGGACTCGGCCGTGGACCCCGGCCCGGCGTTGTACCACGAGGTGTTGGTCGTGTAGTCGACGCTGGCGAGGGTGAACTGGAAGCCGGTGCCGGCGAAGGCGTTGTTGAGCACGTTCATCTGGCTGTCGATCATCGCCTGGGTGACGTTGCCGAGCGACCCGCTCTTGATGACGTGGTAGGCCGTGGGGATCGTGACCGTCCCGCCCGCCATGCTCTCCCCGAAGGGCGCAGCGATGCGCTCGAGGGCAGCCTCAACCGCCACGGTCTCGGCAAAGGTCGGCTCCGGGGCCGCGCAGCGGACGACCTCACGTATGGCACCGCGCTCGCCGGGGACTTCGACGCTGGCGGTGTTGAACGTGGGGGTAGTGAAAGAGGGCAGGTTCTGTGCCTGTACGCTCACGGCCAGCAAAGCCGGGAGGACGAGTAGAGCAAAATGCCGGAAACCGGGCAGGGTTAGGCGAGGCATGGAAGCGGGAGTTAGGAAGGGAAAAGGGGGAGAGGGGTGCTAGACCAGCGCGTAGCGGCCGGGCCCGCCTCTTTTTCTCGGGGAGGGAGACATTATAAACACAAAACCTGCTCGCGCAAAATCTGGAGCGTGGGAAAATGGATCGCCTCCCTGTCGCTTCGGCGTACCGTGCCTCACAGCCGTCCTCCGCCCCTCTGCATGTACCGATTGCGCATCGCCTGTGCTTGGGCAGTTCTTCCGGTAGCGACGATGTAGCGCGCCGCCGGCCGCCGTTTGTACCCCGGCTAATCTTCAAAGAAATCTTCACAGACAGGCTCTTAGCGCAGGAGGGTGACGCGCTGCGTCTCCACCCGGCTGCCGGCTTCGAGCCGGACGAGGTAGACCCCGCTCGGCAGGCCGTCGGCCTCGAAGGTGGCCTCGTGCGTGCCGGCCGCCTCCGGCCCGTCGGCCAGCACCGCGACCCTCCGGCCGAGCAGGTCGTAGACGGCGATCCGTACCGGGGTCTCGGCGGCGAGGGCGTAGCGGACCGTCGTGCGCGCGCGGAACGGGCTGGGGTAGGCCCCGACGAGGCCGGCCTGCACCTCGGCATCGGCCAGAGCTACCTCGGTCGTCGTACCGCGTGTCAGGTTCTTCGTCGTCCACGTCCGCTCGGGCGACGCGGGCGCGGCGGAGCCACCGGCCTTCTCGAAGGCGAAGCTGCTGCCGGGGTCGAAGGCGTCGGGGAAGGCTGCGCCGACATAGGCCGTCACGGTGTAGGTGCCGGCCGGGGCGCGCGGCGGGACGGTACCCGTCAGCGACTCCGTCCGGGTCTCCCCACGGGCGAGCGAGAGGGCGGCCGGGCCGAAGACGGGGCCGAGCTGCCGGCCGTCCGGGAGCGTGGCGAAGACCCAGACCTCGCCCTCGAAGTCGGCCCCGGAGGGATTCGAGAAGGTGAGGTCGTAGGCGACGGTGCCGCCGCCGG
>JBBSMV010000141.1:0-8192 GCA_038232975.1 Rhodothermales bacterium | reverse complement strand
GCACGGAATCAAGATGGCGGGGATGCCCGCCTACGGGCCGACCCACAGCGACGAGGAGCTGTGGGAGATCGTGGCCTTCGTCGAGCAGCTCCCGGAGATGACGCCGGATCGCTACGCGGTGCTTACTGCGCCTGCCGCCGCAGCCGCCGACAGTGCAGCCGCCGACAGTGCAGCTACCGACGGCGTGGCTGCACCCCAGGCCGACGACGGCCACGACCACGTGCACTGAGCAGCCCTATGAACCTCGCATTCGTTTTGCTCGGTGCTCTCCTGGTCGCGTTCACGCTCTTCGACGCGCTCTGGACGACGATCGCGCCGCACGGGGCGGGTCCACTCTCTAAACGGCTCGCACGGGGGTGGTGGGCGGCTAGTCTGTGGATCCATCGCCGCGTTGGGGCACATGGCCTTCTCTCCTTCGCTGGTCCGGCCCTGCTCGTCGTCGCCTTTCTCGTGTGGGTGGGGCTGCTGTGGGCCGGGTGGCTGCTCCTCTTCAGCGCCGAGCCGGGATCCGTAGTCGCGTCGGCGTCGGACGCACCGGCCGACCTCGCCGGGCGCGTCTACTACGTCGGCTTCGTGCTCTTCACCCTGGGTACGGGCGACTACGTGCCCGTGGGCGGGACGTGGGAGGTGCTCTCGGCCGTCGCCTCGCTCAGCGGCCTCTTCGTCGTCACGCTCTCCATCACCTACGTGCTTTCCGTCGTCTCTGCCGTCGCGGCCAAGCGGCAGCTCGCTGGCTCCATCCATAGCCTCGGCGAGACGGCGACGGACCTCGTATGCCGCGCGTGGGACGGGAGCGGGTTCAGCGGGCTCGACCAGCACCTCCCGTCGCTCGCCTCGGCGCTCGAACACCATAACCAGCAGCACCTGGCCTTCCCCCTCGTCCACTACTTCCACAGCGGCGACCGGCGGACGGCGCTAGGACCGGCGGTCGCCGTGCTCGACGATGCACTTCTGATCCTGGCCGAGGGGGTTGAGCCACACATGCGACCCGCACGGGCGGTGGTCGAGCCGACCCGGCGCACGGTGCAGGGCTTTCTGGAGACCCTCAGCGACGCCTTCATCACGCCGGCCGACGCAGCACCCCCGGTTCCCGATCTTGCCGTCGTAGCATCGGCGGGCATCCCGACGGGAACGGGAGGCAATTTCGAACGGGCCGTAGAGCGAGCGGGATACCGGCGTCGGTTGCTTCGGGGTCTCGTAGAGGATGGCGGATGGTCGTGGTCAGGGGTGGAATCAGGACGCAGCACCCCGCGTTAGTGCGTCCCACCGGTCAGTGATCCAGATGAGGGCGGTGTCAGCGTGGGAGGCCCCAGTGCCGTACCATGTGGTCTCGTTTTGCCTGCTTCCCGATGACTCCTTCCCCCCCCGGCGCTTCAGATCACTCCCCGGCGAATTACCTCCCCGAACCAACCGTGGTCGAGGAGTCAGTGCGCCTGCTCAAGGGGGTCGCCGATCCGACGCGGCTCCGCATCCTCTGCCTGCTGCGGGCGGGAGAGGTGAACGTTCACGACCTCACCGACGCCCTCGACGTGTCGCAGTCGGCCGTGAGCCACCAGCTCCGCGTCCTCCGCGAGGCCCGCCTCGTAGCGACGAGGAAGGCGGGCCGCTACGTCTACTACCGCCTCACCGATGACCACGTCTACGACATCCTCTCGGCTGCGCTCGAACACGGGCGTGAGGTCTGTTGATGGCGACGGGATGCACGTCGGTGTACCTGCAGGTGGTTTACTCGCGCCGACACCGTGCGAGTCACCCTCAACGTGCGAGTAAACCGTGAAGGAGCTGCGTGTGGGAACCGGGCGGCCTACCTTTCATATGAACGAGTGTTCACATGTAGTGATCTCCGACCCCATGCCCAGCCTCCACCGCATCAAAGCGCAATCCGCTCCGGCCGCCTGGCTGCTGAGCGCGCTGATGCTGTTCGCGCCGCTGGGTGCCCACGCTGTCGGGGCCGTCCTCTGCATCGAGACCGACGGTGCGGTCGCAGTCGAGCGCACTGAGGGCGCGGCCTGTGCCAACGGAGCCGACGAACGCGATCCGCTCGGCAGCACGCATTGCAGCGCGTGCACCGACGTCCCGCTCCCGAGCGGCAGCGACGCGGACTGCGCCTCGTTCAAAACGGAGCGCGGCCCTTCGGCGCAGACGCTCCTCCCCGTCGTGGCACTCCTCCCTGCGCTAGACCGTCTACCGACGCCCTTCCCAAAAGCGTTCCCTTCTCAGGCCGGGCGAGGTGCCCTTCCTTCCGACCCGGCTCCCCTCCGCAGCGTGGTGCTGCTGATCTGAGCCGCTCCTGATCCCGGCTGCCCGAAGACCACCCCGGTCTCCGATGTCGCCGCCGGTCTCGTCCGACCGCCGTGCCCGTCCGGCATGGCCCTCGTCCACGATCAGGAGATCAGGTACATGGTATCCCCCCCGCTCGCGTTGCGCCGACTGGCGTGGCTCGGGGCCGCTGCCGCATTCGTGGCCTTCGCCACTGGCTGCGCCGCCCCGTACGACCTCACCTACCCCGAACCGCGCCCCCTCGGCCCGGTCCTCACTCCCGTTGCCCCCTCCCCAGTCGAAGGGACGGAGGACGCAGAGGCACCCAACAGCGGGTCGCTCATCGAGCCGCTCACGCTGAGCGAGGCCGTAGCGCTCGCGCTCGCGCAGAACCCCAGCCTCCGTGCTGCCGCCGCCGAGGTGCGTGCCCGTGAAGGCGAGGCATACCAGGCTGCCCGCCCGCCCAACCCCGAGGTCGAAGCAGGCATCGAGGAGTTTGGCGGGAGCGGGGCGCGCACCGGCGTCGGAGCGGCCGAGGTCGGCGGTGGGGTCGCGCAGACGTTCGAGTTGGGGGGTGACCGCCGCGCCCGAGCCGCCGTCGCGGCGCGCGGGGCGGAGCTGGGGGCGTGGGACCTCGAAGCGGCCCGGCTCGACCTCGTCAGCCAGGTCCACCAAACATTCTCGGCCGTGCTCGCGGCCGAGGCCCGGCTCGCCCTCGCCGAAGAGCAGCGCGAGATCGCCCGCCGCTTCGCCGACGCCGTGGCCCGCCGCGCCGAGGCGGGAGCGGTCTCGCCGCTGGAAGCCCGCCGCTCGGCGGTGGCCGCTGCGACGGCCGAGGCCGCCTTCGGGCGCGCGCTCCGCCTGCTCGGTGCTGCCCGCGCCCGCCTTGCCCCGCTCCTCGGAGTGCCTTCGGACGACCTCGACGTGGTGGGCGACCTCGACCGGTTCACCGATGTCCCGCCCTACGAGCTGCTGCTCCCCTTCCTCGGCCTCAACCCTGACGTAGCCCGGTACCCGACGGCGCTCGCGCAGGCGGAGGCGCAGGTGGCCCTCGAACGTGCCCGGCGCGTCCCTGACCCGACGCTCCGTGCGGGCGTGACCTACTTCAACGAGGTGAACGAGGGGGCCGTCACGGCGGGCGTCTCGATCCCGATTCCCTTCTTCGACAGGAACCGTGGGGCTATCCAGGCGGCTCGCGCACGGGTGAGCGGGACAGCCGCCGAGGCGGAGGCGGTGCTGCTCCGCGCCGAGCGCGAGCTGGCCGAGGCCTACGGCACCTACGCCGCCGCTGCCGAGACAGCCCGCACCCTCCGCGACGACGCACTCCCGAACGCCCGCATCGCTTTCGAAGGCATCCAGACGGGCTACCAGGAGGGCGAATACGACCTCCTCGCCGTGCTCGACGCGCAGCGCACGCTCGTCGAGACGCAGAACGCCCTCGCCGACGCCCTCGGCGAGGCGGCCCAAGCCCGCACCGCTGTCGAGCGGCTCATCGCCTTCCCCCTTGAGGCCGCCGCGAACGGCGTGCTCCCCAACCTTGACCACGAGTAGCCATGAACGAGCACACGCATCCCACCTCGCCCGTGACGCCGCCGGACGCGCCGTCCTCGCGGCCCGATCTCACCGCTCCCTCGTCACCCTCTCCAGACCCGCAGCCGAATCCGGGCACCGATCGCGTTCGGCTGCGGGCGTACCTCGCGGAGAACCGCCGCGCCCGCCTGCTCGCGCTCGGCATCGGGCTCTTCGCCGTCGTCGTCCTCGTCTGGTGGTTCGTTGCGCGCAGCGGCGAGTCGCTCGGGGACGAGGCCGCCATCGAATCGGGTCAACACGCCGGTGAGGACCACACCGGTGAAGAGGGCGAGCACGCCGAGGAGGGAGGCGGAGAGTTCGTCGTCCTCACTGCCGCCGAGCTCGACGAGTTCAACATCGAAGTGCAGACGGCTGGACCGGGGACCCTGCCGGTCGAGAAGGAACTGCCCGGCGAGGTCCGCGCGAACGAGGACCGCTACGCCCACGTCACGCCGCGCGTGGCCGGCGTCGTCAAGAGCGTGAACGCGAGCGTCGGCGGCACCGTCCGGGCCGGGCAGACGATGGCCGTCATCGAGAGCCGCGAGCTCGCCGACCTCAAGGCCGATTTCCTCGCTGCGCTCGAACGCGAGGAGCTCGCGCGGACTTCATTCGAGCGGGAGGAGCGGCTCTACACTCAGGAGATCACCTCGCAGGCGGACTACCTCGAAGCCCGCCAGGAGCAGGCCGAGGCCCGCATCCGCACGCGCTCGGCGCGGCAGAAGCTCATCGCGCTCGGCTTCTCCGACGGCTACATCCAAACGCTTCCCCAAGAGGGCGAGCGGAGCCTCGTAGCCTACCCGCTCACCGCCCCGATCTCGGGCCGCGTCGTCGAGAAGCACATCGTCGCCGGCGAGGCCGTCGAGGCCGCCACCGACGCCTTCGAGGTGGCCGACCTCTCGACGGTGTGGGTGGACCTCTCGGTCTACCAGCGCGACCTCGGCGTCGTCCGCGAGGGGCAGGAGGTCGTGATCGACGCCGGGCCAAACCAACCTCGCACGCGCGGCACGATCTCCTACGTCCGCCCGATCGTGGGCGAGGAGACGCGGACGGCCTTCGCTCGCGTCGTCGTCCCCAACCCTGACGGGCTACTGCGGCCCGGCCAGTTCGTCACGGGCCTCATCGCCGTGGACGAGGCTGAGGTGGCAGTCGTCGTGCCCGAGACGGCCGTGATCGAGGTTGAGGGCACACCCTCCGTCTTCGTCCAGACCGCCGAAGGGTTCGAGGCCCGCCCCGTCGAAGTCGGCGACCGCGCAGGCGACCAGGTGGCGATCACGCGCGGCCTCCGGGCCGGCGAGCGGTACGTCGCCGAGGGGGCCTTCGCGCTCAAGGCCGAACTCGGCAAGAGCGAGATGGAAGGCGGTCACGGCCACTGATCGGAGCTACCGAGCCTGACCGAAGCCCCTGCATACAGAACTCCCGACACCATGGAAAAAATCATCCAGTTCGCGCTGAGGAGTCGCCTCCTCGTCCTCGCCCTCGGCACGCTCGTCGTGGTCGCCGGGTGGTGGACCTACCAGCGCCTCCCCATCGACGCCTTCCCCGACGTCTCGCCGTCGCTCGTCCAGGTCTTCACCGTCACCGAGGGGCTCGCCCCCGAGGAGGTCGAGCGCTACGTGACCTACCCCGTCGAGACGGCGATGAACGGGCTGCCGGCCGTCGAGCAGGTCCGCTCCGTCTCCAACTTCGGCCTCTCCGTCGTCAACGTCTACTTTGAGGACGGCACCGACATCTACTTCGCCCGCCAACTCGTCGGCGAGCGGCTCCAAGAAGCGCGCGAGTCGATCCCGCCCGGCTTCGGCGAGCCCTCGATGGGGCCGATCTCGACGGGCATGGGCCTCGTGCTCTTCTACTACCTCGACGACACGACAGGGGAATACAGCCTCGAAGAGTTGCGGACGATGCAGGACTGGATCGTGAAGACGAGTCTCCAGACCGTCCCCGGCGTCACCGAGGTGCTCGGCATCGGCGGCTACGAGCGGCAGTTCCAGGTCGTCGTCGAGCCGGACGCGCTCTTGCGCTACGACGTGACGCTCGCCGAGACGGTCGAGGCCATCGAGGCGAACAACCTCAACGTCGGGGCGCAGTACATCGAGCAGAACGCCGAGCAGTTCATTGTCCGCTCGGTCGGGCTGGCGACGAACATCACCGACCTCGAGAACGTCGTCGTCACGACGCGCGACGGGACGCCCGTCTTCGTGAAGGACGTGGCGAACGTCAAAATTGGCGGGGCGATCCGGCGGGGCTTGCAGACGCGCGGCGGCGTCGAGGAGGTCGTCTCCGGGATGGTCGTCAAGCTCTACGGCGCGAACTCGTCCACGGTTATCGGCCGCGTCGAGGCGAAGCTCGCCGAGATCAACGAGGCCCTCCCCGACGGCGTCGAGATCGTGCCGTACTACGAGCAGAAGACGCTCGTCGAGGCCGCCGTGGCGACGGTGACGAACGCGCTCTGGCAGGGCATCCTCCTCGTCGTCCTCGTCCTCATCGCCTTCCTCGGTTCGTGGCGGCCCAGCGTGGTGGTCGCGCTCGCGATCCCGTTCTCGGTGCTGTTCGCGGCCATCTTCATGGGGCAGTTCGACATCTCGGCCAACCTCATGTCGCTCGGCGGCCTCGCGATTGCCATCGGGATGATGGTGGACGGGGCCATCGTGATGGTCGAGAACGTGGACCGGATGCTGCGCGAGGCCGACCCGGACGAACCGAGGGTACACGTCGTCGCGCGGGCGTGCATGGAGGTAGCGCGGCCCGTCGCCTTCGCGGTCCTCATCATCGTCGTCGTGTTCCTGCCGCTCTTCACGCTCCAGGGCGTCGAGGGCAAGACGTTCCGCCCGCTCGCTTACACCGTGGCCCTCGCCATGCTCGGCTCGCTCGTCTACGCGCTCGTCCTCGCGCCGGTCTTCTCGGACCTGCTGATGCGCCGTCCGAAGGCGGCCGAGGGGGATGGTGCCCCGGCGAAGAAGCCGCTCGCCGAGCGGGCGCTCGACCGGATGACCGGGTGGTACCGGCCCGTCGTGAGCTTCTTCGTCCGGCAGCGGACGTGGGCCATCGGCCTCGCGGTCGGCCTCCTCGTCGTCGGCGCGGCGGTCTTCCCGTTTCTGGGGAGCGAGTTCACGCCGACGCTCCAGGAGGGCACGATTGTGATGCGCCTCACGATGGCCCCGTCGATCTCGATCACCGAGAGCCAGGCGACGACCCAGCGCGTCGAGCGCCGGCTGATGGCGATCCCCGAGATCACGAACGTCGTGAGCCGGATCGGACGCGGCGAGGTGGGCGCGCACGCCGACCCCATCAACTCGGCCGAGATGTACCTCGTGCTGAAGCCGGAAGATGAATGGCGGTTCGACTCGCAGGAGGCACTGATGACGGCGATCCGCGACGAGCTGGGCGAGGTGCCGGGTGTGCTCACCAACTTCAGCCAGCCCATCCAGATGACCGTCGACGAGCTGCTCGAAGGGGTCAAGGCCGAGCTGGCCGTCAAGCTCTTCGGCGACGACCTGGACGTGCTGAAGGAGAAGGCCGACGAGATCGCCGCCGTCTTGAACACGGTCCCCGGCGCGGCCGACGTGCAGGCCGACCAGATCACCGGCACGCCGCAGCTCGAGATCAGCATCGACCGGCAGGCGATTGCCCGCTACGGCGTCAACGTCGCCGACGTGCAGCGGACCGTCGCGACGGCGGTCGGCGGGGCCGAGGCCGGGCAGATCTTCGAGGGCATCCGCCGCTTCCCGATCTACGTCCGCTTCGAGGAGGCCGCCCGCTCGACGCCCGAGGCCATCGGCGACCTGCTCATCCCGATCCCCGGCGGCGGGACCGTCCCGCTCGGCACGCTCGCCACGGTCGGCGAGGTCGTCGGGCCACGGCAGATCACGCGGCAGGACAACCAGCGCTTCATCACAGTGCAGCTCAACGTCGAGGGCCGCGACATCGGCTCGTTCGTCGCGGAGGCGCAGGAGACCATCCGCGCCGAGGTGGACCTCCCGCCGGGCTACCTCACGACGTGGGGCGGGCAGTTCCGGCTCCAGCAGGAGGCCAACGAGCGGCTCGCGGTCGTCGTCCCGATCACGCTCCTGATCGTGTTCCTCCTGCTCTACAGCTCGTTCAACTCGCTGAAGAACGCGACGCTCATCGTGCTCAACATCCCGCTCGCGCTCGTGGGCGGCATCGTCGCGCTGTGGATCACGGGGCAGAACCTCTCGGTGCCGGCGTCGGTCGGGTTCATAGCCCTCTTCGGGATCTCGCTTCAGAACGGGATGGTGTTGGTCACCTACCTCAACCAACTCATCCGCGACGGGACGCCCCTCGACCGGGCGAGCGTGGAGGGCGCGCTCCTCCGCCTCCGCCCCGTGCTGATGACGGCAGCGACGACG
>JBBSMV010000140.1:0-8214 GCA_038232975.1 Rhodothermales bacterium | reverse complement strand
GCGCACCCTCCGCACCGACGGCTTCGTGGAAATCACCACGCCCGACGAGCAGATTCGGGGGTACCGGCTCGTCTCGGACGAGAACCTCGAAACGTACACCCTCGCCCGCATCACGGGGCAGGTGACGGTGGAGGACTAGGGATGACATCGGGGGATTGGGAGATGGGAGGGTGGGGGGATGGGGGTGCAGGCTTGATCGTCGTCTCCTTCCTGAGTGCTCTGCTCATGGCGATGCCGCTCGGTTCGGCGCGCGCGCAGGAGCCGGAGGCCCGCATCGTTACCATCGTCAACGCCGACTCGGTCTCGGGCGCGGTGGTGGACGGCGAGCGGGTCCGCACGCTCATCGGGAACGTCCACCTCGTCCAGGACTCGACGGACCTCCGCGCCCGGCGCGCGACGCAGTTCCTCGACCGCGAGGAAATCCTCTTCGAGGGGGCCGTCGAGATCGCCGACCGGGCCGACACGCTCAACGCCCGGCGCGTGACCTACGGCAGCCGCACCCGCATCGGCCGCGCCGAGGGCGACATCCGCCTCGCCGACGACGAGGCCGAGCTGTTCTCGAACTCCGTCACCCACTACCGCTCGGAGGGCCGCGCCGAGTTCGCCGAGCCGGTCCGCCTCGTCGAGCGCGAGGGCGAACGCGAGAGCGCCGCCGTGCTGACGAGCGAGCGCGGGCGCTACCTCACCGGCACGAAGGAGGCCTTCTTCCAGGACAACGTCCGGCTCGTCGACAGCCTCACCGTGCTGACGAGCGAGCGCGGGCGCTACGGCACCGAAGACAAGCGGGCCGACTTCTCCGGCAACGTCCGCCTCCGCCACGAGCGGAGCACCCGCCTCGAGGCCGACTCGCTCACCCACTTCCGCGAGACCGAGGTCTCGACCGCGCGCGGCAACGTGCTCGTCGAGCGATTCGGCGGGCGCGAGGACGACCCCGAGGCCGCGCCCGACACGACGCGCCGCACGCTCCTCTTCGGCGGGCGCGCCTTCCACGACGAGCGTGCCCGCTTCAGCCGCGTTGAGGCCGACCCGCTCCTCGTCCGCCTCCAGACCGACTCCACCGGGACTGACACGCTCCTCGTCCGCGCCGACATCCTCGAGGCCTCGCAGCCGGACTCGCTCGGCGGGCGGCCCCCGCCGCCGGGCGGGACCCTCCAGCGCCTCGTCGGGCGGGGAGACGTGCGTCTCTACGGCCCGTCGCTCGCCGCCGTCGCCGACTCGGCGGTCTTCGACCGGACCGAGTTCGAGGCGGACGCCGCGCAGGCAGACTCTACGCGGGCAGACTCCGCAGCGGCAGCGCGGCCGGTCGAGGACGAGGTGCGGCTCTTCCGCGACCCCGTCGGGTGGATGCACGCGCCCGGCTCGGCGCTCGTCACCGAGGTTTCTGGCGACTCGATCCGCGTCACGGCGCGCGGCGAGGCCGTGGACTCGGTCCGGGTCGCCGGGCGCGCTTTTGCCGCGCGGCCCGACAGCCTGCTCGGCCGGATCAACCAGATGCGCGGGCGGCAGATGCTGGCGCTCTTCGACGCCGGCAGCCTCCGCTGGATGAAGGTCTGGCCGAACGCCGAGGCCGCCTTCTTCCGCGCCGACAGCGCGGGCGCGCTCGAAGGGGCCGTCCGGTTCTCGGCCGACAGCCTCGCCTTTCGCTTCGACGGCGACGCGCTCCGCCGGGCGCAGGGCGTGCGCGGGATCGAGGGCACCTACTACGACGCCGGCCTCGTCCCGGACCCGCTGCGCCTCGACGGCTTCCGCTACGCGCCGGAGCGCCGCCCCACCCGCGCCGCGCTCCTGGCCGACGACCCGCTGGAGCGGAACCGCGAGCGCCCCGGTCCGGCCCTGGAGCCGGCCGACGCGCCCCTACCCCTGGCTCCGCCCGCACCGGCGAGTGAGGAACAAGCCGAAGCCGACGGGTGAAGCACGAGGCCCCCGACCCCGCAATCCTCCGATCCCGCAGTCCCCCCATGGAACCCCGTCCCGCCTCCCCGCTCGTCCTCCGCGCCGAGGGCCTCACCAAGCGCTACCGCAAACGCACCGTCGTCGACGGCGTGGGCCTGAGCGTGGCGCAGGGCGAGGTGGTTGGCCTGCTCGGGCCGAACGGGGCGGGCAAGACGACGACGTTCTACATGATCGTCGGGATGGTGCGGCCGGACGCCGGGCGGATCGCGCTCGGGGACGAGGACATCACGCGGCTGCCGATGTACCGCCGCGCCCGACGCGGGATCGGCTACCTCGCCCAGGAGGCCAGCATCTTCCGCAACCTGACGGTCGAAGAGAATCTCCACGCCGTGCTCGAGTTCCAGCCGGTCTCGAAGGAGGCCCGGCGCGAGCGGGTGGAGGAGCTGATCGGCGAGTTCGGGCTGGGGCGCGTGCGCGACCAGAAGGGCTACGTCCTCTCCGGCGGCGAGCGGCGGCGGACCGAGATCGCCCGCGCCCTCGCCACGCGCCCGCGGTTCCTCCTCCTCGACGAGCCGTTTGCCGGGATCGACCCCATTGCCGTCGAGGACATCCAGCACGTCGTGGCCGGCTTGCAGGGGCGCGGCATCGGGGTGCTCATCACCGACCACAACGTCCACGAGACGCTCGCCATCACGGACCGGGCCTACCTGCTCTACGAGGGCCGCATCTTCCAGCAGGGCACCGCCGAAGAGCTCGCCGACGACCCGGAGGTGCGGCGGCGCTACCTCGGCGAGCAGTTCACGCTGGAGCGCTACCGCCGCCGCGACTAATACCGGGGCTGGTCCCTCATGGACTGCAGGGGCACGATGCCTCGTAGGGACACCATGCATGGTGTCCATGCTGGGTCATAGGGGGCGGCTACACGCAGCGGCGGGGCAGACCGCTGAGGCCTGCCCCGCCGAGTACGTCTGATTGCGAGTCGGAGGTCACCGAACCAGCGTGATCCGCTGCGTCTCGGTCCGGCTCTCCGTCACGAGCCGCACGAGGTAGACCCCCGCCGGCAGCGAGGCCCCATCGAGCAGAGCCTCGTGCCGGCCGGCCTCCACCTCGCCGTCCACGAGCCGTACCACCTCGCGGCCCAGCACGTCGTAGACCGCAAGCCGCACCCGACCTGCTTCGGGAAGAGCAAAGCCCACCGTCGCCGACCGGCTGAACGGGTTCGGGTACGCCCCCGCGAGCGCTACCTCACTCGGCAGCGTCTCGTCGCCCCGGCTCGCCGCCGCCTCGCCGGAGTCCTCGGCCGGGCCATCCACCGGTACCCACGGCGCTACGTCGATCACCGCCCACACCTCCGGGCTGCCGTCGCCCTCGCGGGCCGAGCCGGTCACCACGACCGTGAACGCCTCGGAGTCCACCGTCACGCTCGGGAATTGGCCGATCCTCAGCGTGTAGGCGTACGCCCCCGGAGGCGCAAACGACGGCACCCCCTGCGTGAAGCTGCTCGTCACCGTCTGTCCGGCCGGGAGCGTCCCCGAGACGATCACCCCCTGCGCTACCGTCGCCCCGCCGCGCACGGCCCGGAAGAAGAAGTCGCCCGTGACCGCAGCCGGCGTGTTGTTCTGGATCGTGTAGGAGAACGAGACCGACCCGCCCGGGGCGACGCTCAGCGGCGTCGTATTCATCGCCGAGAGGAAGATGCCCGGCGGCGTGCTCGTGTCGGTGACCTGGCGCGCCTGGCTGAACTCGCTCGTGCCCCGGAAGCCGGTGGAGGTCGAGCCGTCGATAGGCGTGGCCGTGGCCGTGGCCCATGAGCCCACGGCGACTTCCGAGACCGGGCGCGTGAACGCCGCGCTCAGCGTGCCGCTGCCGCCGGTGGTGAGGTTCTGGCTGGTGATGAACGTCTGTCCTTCGCCGTAGCCGGAGGGGTCGGCCACGCCGCTACGGAAGAGCTCGACGCGGTAGGCCTGGTTCGGCAGCGCGCTGAGCGTGACGGTGACGGTGGCATTCGTGCCGTCATTCGTGGCGCTGGTGATGACGGGGTAGTTGGTGATGCCGTCGGCGTCGGGGCTGTCGTTGGGCGTGACGATGTCGCAGCCGGAGGGGAAGTCCAGGCAGTGATCGATGCCGAGCTCGGCGTTGGCGAAGATCGCGTTACGGAGCACGGCGACGTTGGTGCAGGCGTCGCTGGTGAAGACGCCATCGCTGATCGGGCTGGAGGTGCCGTTGAAGGCGATGGTGTTGCCGAGACTGGGGCTGGTGCCGCCGATCATAACGTCGTGGGCGTTGAAGCAGAGGATGCCGTCGGCACCGTTGCCGCGGTCGAGCGTGCCCCCCGCGTCCGTGCCGATGCGGTTGCCCGCGAGCGTGAGGCCAGAGGTGCCGCCCTGGAGGATGACGCCCGCCCCGGCGTTGCCGCTCGCGGTGTTGCCTCGGACGACGGGGCCGGTGCTCCCGGCGATCCCGATCCCGCCGAGGGCGTTGGGGCGTGCTGCCCCGCTCTCGTCGAGGCCGAAGGTGTTCCCCTCGACGAGCGTGCCGAGGTCCGCGTTGAGCACGACGCCGAAGCCGTCGTTGCCCGAGGTGACGTTGCGCTCGGCAAGGGTAGGACCGCCGACGATGGTCCCGCTCGGCGAGCCGTCGCCGACGTCGTCGCCGACGAAGATGCCCTGGTAGTTGGGGGCCGGAACTGCGCTGGCGGTCAGCCCGACGACGTTGCCCCGGATGCGGTTGCCGTTCGTGCCGGTGCCGGTGACGGCGATGCCGGATGCGGCCCCGTCGGCGCTGTTGGCGACGAAGTTGGCGAGGTCGGGGCGGCCGATGTCGTTGGCGCTCGCGCCGTTCGTGACGCGGATGCCGAGAGTGCCGTTGCCGAGGCCGGAGCCGCTCTGGCGCAGGTAGCTGAGGCCGACGGTGTTCTGAACCACGTCGGCCCGGTCGGCACTGTCGAGGAGGATGCCGTCCGAGCCGTTGCCCGAGACGACGTTGCCCGAGACCACGACGTCGTCGCCGTAGACCGCGATGCCGTGGCCGGCGTTGCCGATCGCGATGGTGCCCCCCGTGTCGGTTCCGACGAGGTTGAGGAGGAACCGGGTGCCGTCGTACGAGACCACGGCCCCGTCGCCGCGGTTGCCCGAGATCGAGTTGTTCTGAAACGAGATCGGGGCACCGCCGGTCTCGTACGTGTAGGCCGCGACGCCGGAGGCGAAGTTGTAGATGAGCCGGTTGCACTCGACGAGCGAGCCTGGCCCGGCCACCAGCACGCCGTTCTCGAAGCCTCGGATGAGCAGCCCGCGTACGACGAAGAACTCCGTCACGCTGTCGAGCCCGTTCCCCGTGACGAGCTGCCCGTCGAGCCAGGCGCGCAGCACGTTCGACGTGCCGGCGACGAGGCTGCCGCAGGACGTGTCGCCCTGCGTCGTGGCGTCAATCGTGAGGTTGGGGTGGTCGGCGAAGGGCAGCGGCCCGTTGGCCCCGGTCCCGTCGTCGTAGCCAGGGAAGGTGATCCAGGCACCGTTGGCCGCGTCGTAGCTGCCCGGCGGGCCCAGCACGATGCCGAACTCGACGACGACGGGCTGCGCGTCCGGCAGCGCGACGGCCTCCTCGATGGCGGCCCGGAGCGTACACTCGGGACGCAGGGCGACCTTGCAGACGCCATCGCCGGGGGCCTCGTCGGGGTTGTCGTAGGCTGAGTTGACGGTGAAGACGAGGGCACCGCCGCGCTGCACGGTGGGCGGCAGGGCGACCTGCGGGCGCGCCGTCTGCGGAAGCCGGGCGAGGCTGTCGAGCAGGACGGAGCGCTGGGCCGCGCGCGCCCCGGCGAAGGCGGCGCGGGCCTCAGCGGTGAGCACGAGGCGGCCGGTCGCGGCGTCGGTCGTGTGGTGCCGGGGGCGCTTGGTGAGGAGGTGCTCGTAGCCGGGCGCGACCGAGGCGAAGCCTCCGGCGGTCTCGGGGATGGGACGCGGGTCCGGTGAAGCGTGGCGCTCCTGGGCGAGCGCGGGGGCCGCGAGGGACGCGGCGAGGAGGAAGAGCACGGGGCGGTTCATGGCGCTGGCGGTTGGGTTGATAGAGGGAACGAGGAGAGATCGGTCCCTCATGGTGCAGAGAGCACCAGAAGCGGGCGAGGGAGCGCCCCGGCGGCCTCGGTGGTCGCCGGGGCTAAAGGACGAGAGGCCGGCTAGCGGAGCAGCGTGAGGCGCTGTGTCTCGGTCCCGCCTGTGGTCGAGAGCCGCACGAGGTACACCCCGCTCGGCAGCCCCTCTCCGTCAAGCACGGCCTCGTGCCGGCCGGCTTCCAGCCGCTCGTCCACGAGCCGGGCCACCTCGCGCCCGAGCACGTCGTAGACGGCCAGCCGCACCCGCTGTGTCTCGGACAGAGCGAAGGCTACGGTCGCCGTCCGGCTGAACGGGTTCGGGTAGGCCGACGACAGCGACACCTCCGCCGGCAGCGCCTCATCGCCTCGGCTCGCTGCCTCCGTGGTCTCACCCTCATCCGTGCGGAGGTCGAGGACGGTGCCGGCCTCGACGACGCGGCCCTCGGCGTCGTAGGCCACCCACGCCTCATCCCCGGCCCCGCCGTCCTCGTCCACCGAGCGGGCGGCCAGCCCCGATGCCGCCACGGTCGCGCTGAAGCTGTCGCTGGCGAAGACGCTGTCGGGGAAGAGGCCGGCCTCGACGCGGTAGAGGTAGGTGCCCAGCGGGGCGCTCGCCGGCACGCGCTGGCTGAACGAGAGCGTCACCGTCTGCGGCGGGGTCACCATCAGCGTGTTCGGGCCGATCAGCGGACCGCGGACCTGCTGGTTCGGCAGCACGGCCTCGGTCCAATACTGGAACGACGAGGAGCCGGAGGGGCCGACCTGGAAGGTGAGGTCGAAGAACACCCGCTCGCCTCGCGCCAACACCACCGGCGGCAACGGGCTCGTCGGCGTGATGCTTACCGTGAGCGGCGGCAACGTGGTCGGCACCTGCCGCGCCGCGCTGAACTCGCTCGTCCCCCGGAAGCCGGTGAAGGTCCCGCTGGCGACGGGTGTCGCGGTGGCCGTCACCCACTGCCCGCCGGGGAAGACCGTCGGCAGATTTATGATCGTCACCGTCGCGAGGCCGGCCGCGTTCGTCGTCGCGTTCGTGGAGACGCGGAAGAGGCGGCCCTCGCCAAAGCCCGAGGGGTCGGCGCTTGGGCTCGTGAAGAGCTCGACGCGGTAGAGCTGGTTTGAGAGCGCGTCGAGCGTGAACGTGATCGTGACGTTCGAGCCGTCGTTGCCGATGGAGGTGAGCACGGGGAAGTTCGTGAGCTGGTTCGCCCCGGTGTCGGCGTCGTCGGGGTCGTTCGGCGTCACCCCGCCCGGGGCGAGGTCGATGCCTAGCCCGTCATTGTTGTAGATCCCGCTCTCGAGGACGGCGACGTTCTGGCAGCCGCTTTCCAGGAAGACGCCGGCACCTGTGTTGAAGGCGATGGTGTTGGCGCTGGAGATGCGGCTGTCGGAGGCAAAGAGGCAGTAGACGCCGTGGAGGCCGTTGCCGAGGTCGAGCGTGCCGGAGGGGTCGGTGCCTACCGTGTTACCCTCGACGACGTCACGGGTGGTGCCGGTGAGGTAGATGCCGTGGTCGCCGTTGGCGCTGGCGACGTTGCCGCGGACGACGGTGCCGGTGATGCCGACGACGGCGATGCCGGAGAGGCCATTGGCCCGCGCTGCGGTGCCGGCGGCAGTCGTGCCAACGCGGTTGTTCTCGATGAGGGCATTCGTCGTGAGGCTCCCGCCGGAGGCGGAGGTGGCGAGGACGCCCATGAGGGTGTTTCCGCTCACGGTGTTGCCGCGGACGATGGGGCTCGCGCTCCCGGCGAGTTCGATCCCGCCGACGTTGGGGCGGACGACGCCCGCCGCGGTGAGGCCGACGGTGTTCCCCTCGACGCGGGTGTTGGTGTCGCGATCGAGCAGGACGCCATAGTCGCCGTTGCCGGAGACGACGTTCCCCTCGCCGGCCCCGCTCCCCCCGACGACGGTGCCGTTGGCAGCGAGGGCGACCCGGATGCCGGCGCGGCTGTTGCCGGCAGCAACGGCACCGGAGCTGAGACCGACGGTGTTGCTGCGGATGTAGTTGCCGTTCGTGCCGGTGCCGGTGACGTGGATGCCCTCGAAGTTGCCCGAGACGAAGTTGCCGGAACCGGGCAGGCCGATGTTATTGTTGCTCGCGCCGCCGGAGACGTAGATACCGGAGACGTTGTTGCCGAGGCCGAGGTCGGTGCTGAGGCGCGAGAGCCCGACGATGTTGTTCGTCACCTGCACGCCCCTGGCCCCAGAGAGGTGGATCCCGTAGAAGAACTCGT
>JBBSMV010000139.1:0-8274 GCA_038232975.1 Rhodothermales bacterium | reverse complement strand
CGGCTCGAACTCCAGCGGGAGGTCCTGCACGCGCGCAACGATCTCCTGCGGCCGCTGCGGGTTCGGCGCGATCTCCGTCTGGAACTCGGGCAGGTTCGTGTAGGACGGAATCCCCGAGGAGTGCGTCAGCAGGTGGTGGACCGTGACGCGGCGGCCGACCTCGGCCGGGTAGTCCGGCAGGTACGTCGAGATCGGGGCCTGGAGGTCCACCCGGCCCTCTTCCATGAGCTGGAGGATGAGCGCGGCGGTGAAGCTCTTGGTCACCGAGCCGATGAGGAACTTCGTCTGCGGCGTGTTGGGCACGTCGAAGACCAGGTCGGCCTCGCCGATGCCCCGCTCGTAGACCACCTCGCCGCCCTCGGCGACCAGCACGGCCCCGTTGAACTGCCCGAGGTCGTGGTACTGCCGGACGAGGGCATCAATCCGCTCGGCCGTGCCCTGGGCGAGGGCGAGCGACGGGACGAGGACCAAGAGGAGGGCGAAGCGGCGGAGCATGGCCGGAGGGACTTGGTGAGTGGATGCCGGAGCTACGGGGTGCTGCCCGGCGGGTTGCACCGACTTGGTTCCGCTGCTGCGCTCACGGCAGCTCCTCCAGGTCCGCGAGGTCTTTCAGCCGTCCGCTAGCGCGCTTGTTCTTCTTGAGGCACTCCAGCCCGATGACCGAGACCGGCACCCCGTCCCACTCGTCCTCCACGCGCGCCGGCCAGCAGTCCTCAAAGGAGACGCCTGGGACTGTTGAGAAGAGTTCTATCTGGTTGGGAGGAACACCCATCCGCGTTACCACCTCTGGGCGCGTGAAGAGTCCTGGCTCCAGCGACGGCACGCCGAACCCGAACGCTCGTAGGGCCTCGACGACGCGCGCTGCGTTCGTCTCGGTTGGCCGGACCCACACGTCCATGTCGCCGGTAGGCCGCGGGTAGCCGTGGTACGCAACGGCATAGCCTCCAATAAGGAGGTACTCAGCGCGGCTCTCGGACAACGACCTCAAGAACGCGCTGAAGTCGGGCGGCAGCCTCGTCTCCATAACAGCGGCAGCGAAGGAGCTGGACGACCGCGATTCGCTCGTGAGGGTGACGGCTCCACCAGTACTGGCGGTCAGCCTCCTCGGCCTCTTCGAAGGAAGTAAAGACCTCGAACGCGGTGCGGTCGATGCGGAAGTCGTCGGGGTTCATACCGGCAAGATAGGCTAGACGGCCCGCAGGCTGATGACGTTCTCGACGTGGTGCGCGTGCGGGAAGAGGTCCACCGACTGCACGGCATCCTCAGGTCACGGATGTGACCGCTTCCCCCTCTGCTCGGCGACCGTCCGCAAGGCCGCGTTGACGGCTTCCGAGGTGGGAAACTCCGCTGCCAGATCGGGCGCTACGACGGCGATGTTGCTGCCCTCGGCATAGCGCCGGGCATACGCGCCGCGCGCCCCGCTGCCGAACTCGTACTCCGGCAGCATCTCCTCGGTGTTCTCCTCAGGCTTGCTCATAGTCTCTACTCTCGCGTCTGGTGGCTGCTCGGGCGCTGATGATTCGGATGGACGCGCCGCGCTCGGGATGGATGACCACGAGCAACCGATTCCCGGCCGACAGCCCCACCGTGACGAAGCGCTCTTCGCCGTGAGAATGTAACGGATCGGCGATGGTCAGCGAAAGCGGGTCACCGAACACCGTGGCAGCCTCTTCAAAAGGCACGCCGTGCCTGGCGATGTTCTGCTCGGCTTTCGCGTCGTCCCACTCGAATGCGAGACCCATTGCTACGGTTTATATCGCCCGCAGGCTGATCACGTTCTCGACGTGGTGGGTGTGCGGGAAGAGGTCTACGGGTTGCACCGCCTCGATCCGGTAGTGCTCCTTGAGGTACGAGAGGTCGCGCGCCTGCGACTGCGGGTTGCAGCTCACGTAGACGAAGCGCTCGGGCTTGAGCGCCCCGATCTGGTCCACGACCTTCGGGTGCAGCCCGGCGCGCGGCGGGTCCACGACGAGCACGTCCGGCCGCCCGTGTTCTTCCACGAAGGCCGGCGTGAAGAGCGTCAGCATGTCGCCCGTCACGAAGGTGCAGTTGCCTACCCCATTCGCCTCGGCGTTGGCGCGCGCGTTCTCGACGGCCTCCTCGACCAGCTCGGCCCCGACGACCTCGCGGACCCGGTCGGCGACGAAGAGCGCGATCGTCCCGGCCCCACTGTAAAGGTCGTAAACGAGGTCGTCCGGGCGGAGGTCGGCGAACTCGGCGGCGACGGCGTAGAGCTTCTCGGCCTGCCGGGTGTTGGTCTGGAAAAAGGCGTTCGGCGCGATCTCGAACGTGTGCGCGCCGATCCGGTCGTGGACCACGCCGGAGCCGAAGACCGTGTGCATCGCCTCGCCGTAGGACGTCTGCGCCACCCCGGTGTTGATGGTGTTGACGAGGGTGGTGACCTCGGGGAACTCGGCGCGGAGGAAGGCGGCATAGGCGGCGATGCGCTCCTCGTCGTAGCCGTTCGTGACGAGGTTGACCATCCGCTCGGCGGTGTGCTCGGGGGTGCGGAGGACGAGGTGGCGGAGGAAGCCGGCCTTTTTATGCACGTCCCACGGCGTCCAGCCGTGCTCTTTCGCAAAGTCCCGCGTGGCGTTGACGAGGGCCACGCTCCACGCGCTCTGGAGGTAGCACGCCTTGAGGTCGAGCACCTTGTCGAAGCGGCCGGGGACGTGGAGGCCGAGGGCGAAGTCGCGGTCGAGCTCGCTGCCGGAGGCGATCTCCCAGTCGGTCAGCCAGCGGTGGGCCGAGAACGAGAACTCCATCTTGTTGCGGTAGAAATAGATCTCGTCCGCGCCAATCGTCGGGCGCACCTCCAGCCCCTCGAAGCCGCCGGTGTACGCGAGCGCCTCGGCGACGCTCTGGCGCTTGGCCTCGAGCTGCGCGGCGTACTCGACGTGCTGCCACTTGCAGCCGCCGCAGCTCCAGAAGTACTCGCAGCGCGGCTCGGTGCGGAGCGGGCTGGGCTTCAAGACCTCCAGCACGCGCGCCTCGCCGAAGCCGCGCCGCCGCTTGACGAGCCGCGCCCGGACGGTATCGCCCGGCACGGCCCCGGCCACGAAGACGACGTAGCCGTCCGGCCGCGCCAGCGACTTCCCCCGGTCGGCGAACTTCTCGATTTCGAGGTCGAGCACGGCCCCCTTCTTCGGGCGCTGCGGCTTTGTTGTTGGTTCTTCGGTATGGGCCATATGGACCTTTCAGGGAAGGCGGGTGCTTGTCCATGACGTAGGGACACCACGCGTGGTGTCCCTACTACAGGTTGCACACCCGTTGCCAGGGACCCTCCCAAGCTACGGACGGCATGGCGGAGATGACGGGAGGCCCAGCCCTAAAATGCCTGGCCGATGCCGAAGTGGAACAGCGGGCGGTTGCCCTCGGGGAAGAGGCCCGCCCCCGGCACCGGCGAGTGGACCTGCCAGCCGAGGTCGAACCGGAGGATCAGGAAGTCGTAGGCGACCCGCAGCCCGACGCCCGCCCCGACGGCGATCTCGTCGGCGAACTCGCCGAAACGGAAGCGCCCGGCCGCGGTCGGGTTGCGCGGGCCGAGCCAGACGTTGCCGGCGTCCGAGAAGAGCGCGAGCGACCAGTCGGCGGCGAAGACCTGGCGCAGCAGGACGGTCCGCAACTCCAGCCCGAGCTCGAGCTTGATATCGCCGCCCTGCACGAAGGCGGCCTCGCCGGGGGGCACGTCGCCCGGCCCGAGCTCGCGCAGCCTCCAGCCGCGCACGCTGCCCGCCCCGCCGACGTAGAACCGCCGGTCGAACGGCACGACGGGGGCCTGCCCCGTCGGGTGCGCGACCCCGACGACGGCCTTCGCCGCGACCGTCGTGAGGTGCCCGAGCGGCCGGTACTCGCGCACGTCGCCGACGAGCCGGAGGTAGGGCCGGTATTCGAGCCGGCTGCCCCCGCCGAAGAGCGGGAGACCGGGGAGCGTGCCTTCGAGCGTGTCGGGCGAGAAGACGAAGCGGTCGAGCAGGTAGGACACGTTGCCGCCGACCTCGGCGGCGACCTCGCGGACGTGGCCCCGGTCGCGGCGGAACAGGTCGGCCGTCGTCGAGCGGAGCGTGTAGCGGAAGGCGTTGTTGACCTGCGGCCGGGTGTAGTCGTCGAGGATGGCCTCGCGCGCCACCGGGTTGTCGACAAAATCGAGGAAGCGGTCCGAGAAGCCGCCGAGCGTGTCGGGGTCGGAGAGCCGGAAGTCGACGAGGTCGAGGAACGAGGCGAGCGATGGGGAGTGCTGCACCGTCAGGCGGAGACCAGCCGTGGCGCGGCCCCGGATGAGCAGGCGGAGCTCGTCGCGCCGCGCCGTGAGGAAGCCGAGCGCGAGCCGCGTCCGCGCGTCGAAGGGCCGGAGCGCGCGCTCGACGCCGCCGAAGGGCGGGACGAGGTAGGGATAGACGAGCGCGGTCTCCACCTCGCCCTGCGCCGTGGAAAACTCCTCGATCGCGCCGGCGACCGAGCCGCTGAGCCGGGCCTCGAAGCCCTCGGCCCCGCCGAAGAGGTTCGCGTTGCGGTAGGCCGCGCCGAGGCCGACGCCCAGCTCGTCGCTGCCGAGGTTGCTGCTCTCGGGCGTCAGCAGCGCCGTCCGCTGGAGCACGAAGCCCTCGAAGCGGAGGCTGTGCCGCCGCCGCGTCCGCAGCCCGATGCGGTGCGCGAGCCGGGGCGTCGCGCCCGCCGCTGCCGAATCGCCCGGCAGCGGGGTGACCTCGGTGGGGGTGATCTCGGTGAAGGAGAAGACGCCGGTCCGCTCCAGCCGCCGCTTCGTCGCCAGCAGGTCGCTGCGGCGGTACGGCTGGCCCGGCCGGACCTGGAGCGAGCGGGCGAGCAGCCCCGTCTCGAGCGCCCGCTCCCCCTCGAAGCGCACCGCGAGCGTGCCATCGCCGAGGCGGAGGGTGTCGGCGCGCGGCGCAGCGTCCTCGGGACCGGCGACCTCGACGCGCACGTCGCCGAAGTCGTAGCGCGCGCCGGTGCCCACGCGGAAGGCGACGTCGTAGCGGAGCGAGTCCACGGCGAAGGCGATGGCGCGGACCGAGTCGCGGGCGATGCGGGCGAAGCCTTCGTCGCGGAGGAACGCCAGGAGGCGACGGCGTTCTTCCAGCAGGTCCGGCTCGGAGAGGCGCTGCCCGCGCGCGGCGAAGGCGAGCGTGTCGGTCTCCTCGGGGATGGCGAGGCGGAGCGCTGTGCCGCGCACGAGGCGGCGACGGGTCTCGGCGTCGAGGCCGCCGAGGCCCTCGTAGCGCACCGACGTGATCAGGCTCGGGCGGCCCGGCGCGATGTGGAACCGGACCCGTGCCCGGTCTGCGCCGAGCGTGTCTATCCCCGCCGTGACCACCGCGCTGCGGTAGCCCTCCTGCCGGTAGAGCGCTTCGAGCCGCGCCCGGTCGGCCTCCACGCGGTCCGGGTCGAGGTCGGCCGGCGGCTCGCCGCTGCGCTGGAGCGCGCGCGAGACCGCGCCGCCGAGCGCGCCGGCGTCGCCGAGCTGGTAGACCCAGAGGCCGGGCGTGACGCCGGGGACGCCGAGAAACCGGCGGTTCGGGCGGGTCTGCAGGAGGGCCAGCAGCGCCTCGGCCTCGAACGGGTCGAGGGTGCCCGCGAGGCGGACGGACGCGACGCGGAGCGGGGCCGGCTCCGCGTCCGGCTGGGCGAACGCCGACGCACCGGTGGCGAGGCTCAGCATGCAGAGGCTCAGCACGCCGAGGACGGGGCGTCGCACGGAGGGCCGGCTACTCGTCGTCCTCGTAGTAGAAATCGTCGTTGTGGCTGGGGTAGTCCGGCCAGATTTCCTCGATGTTCTCGTAAGGCTCCCCGTCGTCGTCCATCTCGACGAGGTTCTGCCGGACTTCGAGCGGCGCGCCGGTGCGGTCGCAGTAGTCGAGGAGCTCTTCCTTGGTGGCCGGCCACGGGGCGTCCTCGAGGTGGGCGGCAAGCTCTAGCGTCCAGTACATAGCAAAGGGATCAGTGAGATCGAAAGGGGCGGTCCGCGCGGCACAGGCACCGCCAGGGGGCACCGCCGGGCGGGACTGCACGATAAAGCCTGCGCGCACGAAAAGCAACCGGCGCGGCGAGGTTCCCGGAATCTGGACGAAGACACGGGATAGGCGCAAAAAAGCGGGGCGAGCGCTCCGTGCGCCCGCCCCGCTGAAGGTGGTCGGCGCTGTGAGCGTCAGCGCACGAGGGTCAGCCGCCGCGTGAGCGTCTCACCGCCTGCCTCTAAGCGCACCACATAGACCCCGGCGGCGAGGCCCGTTGCTTCCAGGGGTAGCTCGTGCTCTCCGGCAGCCTGCACGGATTCGGCCAGCACGGCCACCTCGCGCCCGAGCACGTCGTAGACCCCGAGCCGCACCGCGCCGGGCGCAGCGAGTTGATATCGTAGCGTCACCGCGCCCGACGACGGGTTCGGGTAGGCAACCAGCTCCAGCCCCGAGACCGCCGCGCCCTCGCCCTCCGAGGCCGTGCCCAGGTTCTCCGTCTCCCACCGCGCCAAGCACGAGGCCGGCGCGCTCCCGGCCCCGACGAACTCGCCCCCGACCCACAGCGCTACTTTGTCACCCTCCGCCGCGCCGAGCGCCAGCGCGTAGGCGAGCGGCGGGCTGACGTAGCCCACTAGGCCGCTGCCGAGTGTGCTCCACGCCGTGCCGTCCCATTGCTGCACCGCAGGGTAGACCCCGCCCGCGTAGAGTACCCCGCCCGCCTCGGGGTCGCCGTTGCGCGCCAGCGAGAACGCCTCCTCCGGCCCGCCGAGGTTGGTCCACACGCCGTCCTGCCGCCGCCAAACGCCTTCGGTGTTGACCGCCGCATAGAGCGCGCCGCCGGCCTCGGGGTCGCCGACCACGGCCAGGTCCAGCACGCCGCCGGTGAAGCCCCACTCGCGCAGCACCACCCACTGCTCGGTCACCGGGTCGAGCCGCGCCACGCGCGCGCGGGCCTCTCCCGTCCCGTCCACGATCCGGAAGCCGCCGACCCAGAGCGCGCCGGCCGCGTCGACGCTCAGAGCGTTGACGAGGACGAAGTCGATGGCCGGTGGAGCCTCCCAGCGCGCGGTGCTGGGGTCCCACCGCGCCAGGTTCTGGGTCTCCAGAGGTTCGCCGTCAGCTTGGAGGACGCCCTGGAAGCGGCCGCCGACCCAGAGCGTTCCCTCGGCAGTCTCGGCGAAGGCTTCGCCTGAGCCGTTATCCAGCCCGCCACCGAGCGCGTGCCAGGTCTCGCCGTCCCAGCGTGCCACGCCCACCGTGGGCAGCACCGTGCCGTCAGCCTGGAGAACTTCGTCGAAGCCGCCGCCGACCCAGAGGTCCCCACTACGGCTGTAGAGCAGGCTCTTGACGCGGCCGCCCTGGTAGCCGTCGCGGAGGAGGCTGACGCCTCGGCCGAGCGGTGCCCAGGCCTCCCCGTCCCAGCGCGCGACCCCGCCGACGCGCGCGGTGCCGGCGAAGATGAAACGTCCGCCGGCGTAGGTTATGCCACCGGGCGCGGTCTCCAGCGAGAGCACGTCGTCGGAGAAGCCGTCGGTGGCCTCGTTGCCGAGCACGCCCCAGGTGTCCTCGAAGGGGTCATAGGTGTAGAGGAAGGTCTGCGGGTTCTCGCCCTCGAAGAAGAAGTAGCCGGTCCCGCCGAGGTAGAGCCGCTCGTCGTCGGCTATCAGGACGGAGGTCGGCCGCTGGGAATCGACTCCGACGTCTTCGGCGTCCACAGTCACCCACACGTCTCCGTCCCAGCGGCGGAGTACCGCCTCCCACCCATCTCCACCAGCGTAGAGGTCACCGTCGGGGCCGAAGGCGAGCGCAGTGAGCAAGGAATCGGTTCCGTCGCCGAGCGCGCTCCAGGTCTCCGTCTCGGGGTCCCAGCGGGCGACATTGTTGACCGCAAGCACGCTGCCGTCGGGCTGGATGGCCTCGCTAAAAGCGCCACCGACGTAGATACCGTCTTCACCGACCGTAACTGCGCCGACCCTGCCTAAGACGGTCCGGTCGACGCCGCCGCCGAGTCCGCTCCACGTCTCGGTGGCGGTGTCGTAGCGCGCAATGTTCTTCGTTTCGATACCGCCGGCTGTGTCGAAGCATCCACCGACGTAGAGCATGTCGCCGTCGAAAACGAGGCTGGTGATGCAATAGTTGACGCCGCCGATGGGATGCCACGTCTCGCCATCCCACCGCGCGAAGTTCACGTCGCCCGCCACACCCGGCAGCCGGAACGCGCCTCCGGCGTAGAGATCGCCACCGGGGCTGAGAGCGAGCGCAACCACCTCCCCATCAACACCTTCACCCAATGCCTCCCATT
>JBBSMV010000138.1:0-8294 GCA_038232975.1 Rhodothermales bacterium | reverse complement strand
GGAGGAGGGCGTGCGCGAGGCGCTCCGGGTGCTCTACGCGGCGCAGCGGCTCGACCGCGCCGACGCCCTCGGTGAGCATACCGAAACGATGGCGCTCGTGGCGAGCGCCCGCGCCCTGCTCGCGGGCGGCGATGCGCTCTCGGCTGAGCTACGCGACGGTGCCGAAGCCGCGCTCGTGGCGGAGGTGGCCGACGCGCTGCGGCACGGGGCCTACGACGAGGCCGAGAACCTGGTGGCGCAGAACGAGTCGCTCGTGAGTGGCGAAGAGGCGGGCCGCTCGCTGTCGCTGCACGCGGCGATGGCCGACGAGGCGGCGGGTCGCTTCGAGGCGGCGTTCGCCCGCGTGGACCGGGTGCGGGCGGCGCTCGAAGGCGAGGGCCGCTTCGAGGAGGCCGAGGGGCCGGCACTGGTGGCGGCGATGCTCGAAGACCGGATGGCCGACGGCGCTCGTGCCCCCGGGAACATCGTGGCGCGCGGCGGGCAGACCCAGAGCCGGGCGGATGCACCGGGTGAGGGCTTCTGGCTGCTCGCGCCACACCCGAACCCGACGCGCGGGCGCGTGACAGTGCCGGTGGTGCTCGGCGACGCCGCCGAGGTCTCGGTCGTCGTCTACGACGTGCTCGGGCGCGAGGTCGTGCGCCTCGCCGAGGGGCACCTGGCAGCCGGGCGGCACGACCTCGCCCTCGACAGGGCGGCACTGCCGGCTGGGGTGTACCTCGTGCGGATGGAAGCGGGGCGCGGCGCGGCGCGGCAGGCAGTGACGCGGCGCTTCACCGTGCTGCGCTAGACGGGGAAGCTGATGCGTCGCGCGCTCTCATCCGTGCTGCTCGCGGCCGGGGCACTCCTCGTGTGGGATGCCCCGGCCGCGGCGCAGATCGCCGTCATGCCGGACACGGTGGCCGTCTCACTTGCTGAAGGTGAGACGGTAGAGGTAACGCTTGCTGTGGCGGACGCCGGGGGCGACAGCACGCGGGCGTGGGCGCTCTCGCTGGCCCCGCCACCAGGCGAGGGCGATCCGCCGGAGCCGCCCGGTGAGTTTCTCTTTGCCACGACGCCTGACGCGCTTAGCTTTGGTACCTACGATCTCACGATGACTCCCAAAGGACGTATGTTCGCAGCCGGAGCAGATGGCCGGAATAAAACTGTAGAACTGACTGCTAGTCTTGACTTCGTTAATGAGTTTGAGCATCCTACCACATCTAGCCAGTCCTTCACAAGTGGACTTGCCTATAATGATAACACTGCCAAACTTTGGTGGCTTGACTTCCAAGGAGATTCTTTCGAGATCGAGCAGGCGCTACTGCTCGAAGGCTCTCTCGATGGTACTGCGACCGGTAACACATTCGCAGCCCCCTTCGGAGATGGAGCCTGCGGCTACACCACCGGACGCCCTGTTTACCTCGCCTATGATTCTGCCCACTTGGAAGTAAAGATTGATTTGTTCTATTATATCGATGTCGCACGCGAAGAAATATGGTCGATAGATACACTTGGTGCAGCGGCCGTTGACTATCCGGTACTGATGACGGGCTATGCTGGTGTCCCCCGACCGCCAGACAATCCTGAGGGTTGCTTGATCAACGGAGGCTTTGATGCTCATGCTCTCGGAGGTGAGCCGGTTTTCGAGGTCAGCCTCGGCATTCCGTTTAACCATCCGCACAGTCGTGTTGAGCGTGTGGTCGTGACTGACCGCGCGGGGCAGAATAGAGGGGCAGAGACCTCACTTTTTGATCTTCCTACGCCCGATGGTTTTGGAATCGTACAGCGGTTGTATGGCATAGTGCGGAGTCGGCTCGACCCCTCGGTGCTCTATCTCTCGGTGTGGACCGGGCTCACTGGGGACATACGCCACTGGGTCTACGCTGTGCGGGCCGCGCCGCTGCCGCCGGTGTGGCTCCACGCGCGTCCGATCCTCTTCGAGACCGAGGGTACAGCCGAGACGAACCTCACGCTCTCGCTCGACGCCTCCGGTCTGGAGCCGGGGGTCTACGAGGCGGTGGCCTCGGTGCGCGAGGGCGACGGGATCGGGGAGGTGCTCGTGGATGTGCCGGTGACACTCACGGTGACGCCGCCGGTAGACAGCGAGGACGAGGTGACAGAGCCGTCGGCCTTTGCCCTCGGCGAGCCGTACCCGAACCCGGCGGCGGACGGCGTGACCGTGCCGGTGGTGCTCGGCGACGCCGCCGAGGTCTCGGGCACGGTCTTCGACGTGCTCGGGCGCGAGGTCGCCCGCCTCGCCGACGGGCCGATGGAGGCCGGACGCCACGCGCTCACACTCGACGGGGCGGCGCTGCCGGCAGGCGTCTACCTGGTGCGCGCCACAAGCGGCGAGGACGCCGTGACGCGGCGCTTCACGGTGATGAGGTAGACGGTGAAGCCGATGCGCTGCTCCCTCGCCACCGCGCTCCTGGCGGTCGGGGCGCTCCTCGTCTGGGGTGCCCCGGCCGCGGCGCAGGTCACGCTCGCGCCCGACACGGTGGCCGTCTCGCTCGCCGCCGGTGAGAGCGCCGAGGTGACCCTCGGTGTAACGGACGCCGGAGGCGACAGCACGCGGGCGTTCGCGCTCGCGCTGGCCCCGGCCCCGCAGCCGGGCGACCCGCCGGAGCCGCCCGGCACCCTTCTCTTCGCTACCACCCCCGACGCGGTCAGGTTCAACGTCGAGGACCTCACGATGACGCCCGAGGGGCAGCTCTTCGTCGCCGAGGATGTCGGTCGAAACGAGACTAGCGAGTTCACGGCTGCCCTCGACTTCGTGCAGAAGTTCGCGCATCCGACGACGACAAACCAGTCCGGCACGCTCGGCATCGCCTACGACGGCGATGGCAGTAGCACCGGGACCATGTGGTGGCTCGACAACCAGATCGAGCCCGGCATTGGCGGCGGCTACCTCCTCGAGTCCCTGCTCCTCGAAGGCACCCTCGACGGCACCGCGACCGGTCGCTCGCTCGCGGTCCCCTTCGCCGACGACGGCCTCTGCGGTTTCTCCAGCGGCTTCCCCGCCAACCCGGCCTATGAGTCGGTCCCGCAAGCGGAGGGAGCAGCACGTTTCTATTACCTCGATGTCTGGAACTTCACTATCTGGGCCATCGACACGCTCGGTGCGGTAGTGGACGGCTACCCGGTGCCGATGACGGGCTACGCTGGGGTCCCCCGCCCGCCAGACAACCCCGAGGGCTGTCTCATCATCAGTAGCCTCGACGCGCACGCCCTCGGCGGCGAGGCGGTCTTCGAGGTGCTGACCGGCATCCCGTTCGAGCACCCGCAGAACCGCGCCACGCGCGTGGTGGTCACCGACCGGGCCGGGCGCAACCGGGGGGCGGAGACGCCGCTCTTCGACCTGGTGCCGCCCGACGGCTTCGGGGCGGTGTGGAGACTCAGAGGCGTGGTGCGCAGCCGCCTCGACCCGAGCATCCTCTACCTCACGGTTAAGACGGGCACCTTCGGCGACTTCCGCAACTGGGTCTACGCCGTGCGCGCCGCGCCGCTGCCGCCTCGGTGGCTGCACGGCTCTCCCATTTTGTTCGAGACCGAGGGCACGGCCGCAACCGAGCTTGTGCTCTCGCTCGACGCTTCGGGGCTGGAGCCAGGAACTTACGAGGCCGTTGCTTCTATCCGCGCGGGCGACGGGATCGGACCCGTCCTCGTGGAGGTGCCGGTGGTGCTGACGGTGAGGCCGCCGGTCAGCAGCGAGGACGAAGCGGCAGAACTGGAAGCCGTTGCGCTCGGTGCGCCGTACCCGAACCCGTCGTCGGGGTCGGTCGTGGTGCCGCTCGTGCTGGGCACGGCGACCGAGGCCCGCGTGGTGGTCTTCGACGTGCTCGGCCGCCGCGTGGCGACCCTCGCCGAGGGACACCTGGAAGCCGGTCGTCACGACCTCGCCCTCGACGCGGCGGTGCTGCCGGCGGGGGTGTATCTCGTGCGCGCCACGAGCGACGGCTTCACAGCCTCGTGGCGACTGACGCTGGTGCGATGAGGGGAGGGACGGGTATCCGTTCCGGCGCGGCCGCAGGCCTCCCGCGTCAGCCCCCGAACAGCACGTCGAGCGGGAGGGCGAACCCGTCGAGCCGCCCCTCGCCTCGGAGCACCTCGCCCGCGCCGAGCACCACGGCCTCATCGGGGGCGCGGTAGACGTGGACGGCGCGTCGCTCCGGCTCCACGATCCACACCCGCTCGACGCCCACCGCGAGGTACTCCGCCACCTTCCGCCGCATCTCGCCCCACGTGTTGCCGGGCGAGAGCACCTCGACGACCAGCTCCGGGGCCACGTCGAGGTAGCTCCGCGAGGTGACGCGGGCCAGCCGCTCGCGCGAGATGAAGAGGACGTCGGCCCCGCGCACGGTGTCGGGGTCGCGGCCGGTGTAGAGGCCGACCTCGCCGGTGAGCACCTTCCCGAGGTTGCGCTCGCGGACGAAGCGCCGGAGGCGCTCGGTTAGCTCGGCGGTGTAGTCACCGTGGTACCAGCTCGTAGGACTCATGGGGACGAAGCGGCCCCGGACCAGCTCGCCGGGGCCGAGGTCGGGGAGGTGGGCCAGCTCCTCGCCGCTGAGCGGCTCGGCGCGGCGGAGCACGTTGAAGAGGGGAGCAGGGGCGGGGCGCGCGGGCATGGCGGCGGCGGCGGGTTCCGGGAGGATACCCGATGGACCGGCCCCCGTTCCATCGCCGGCTCCTGACGGAGGGGCAGCAAGGAGCGCTCCCGGCGTCGGGCGACGGGGCGCGGCGAGCCGTCGGTGGAGACCGTGGATAGGCCCTTCGCGCCATTCGGGAGACCTTTTCTATGTATCTTCAATGCCGGCCTGAGGGGTCCCGTCTACCTTCGTTCCGGCCCGTCTGCGACCGGCCCCACCTCTGACCGCCCGGCCCGAACGCTCACCCGCACGCCCCGCGTCTGATGGCTCAGCTCTTCCCCCGCAAGGCCAACGCGCTCCCGGCCGTCTCGCTCCTCGGCGCGCTCGGCGGCGGCCTCCTCCTGATCGGCGTCGTCTGGTACTACTTCTCGCCGAAGTTCTACGAGGTCGGCTACCAGCCGGACCAGCCCGTCCCCTACAGCCACGCCCTCCACGCGGGCCAGCTCGGGATGGACTGCCGCTACTGCCACAGCCACGTCGAGCAGTCCACCTATGCCAACATCCCGCCGACGCAGACGTGCATGAACTGCCACGCGCAGATCAAGACCGAGGCGCTCAGCCTCCTGCCCGTCCGCGCGAGCTGGGCCACCGGCGAGCCTATCGAGTGGGTCCAGGTGACGCACCTGCCGGACTACGCCCACTTCCCGCACGACGCCCACATCGCCGTCGGCGTCGGGTGCGAGAGCTGCCACGGGCGCATTGATCAGATGCCGGTGGTCTACGTCGCCGAGCCGCTCTCGATGGGGTGGTGCCTCGAGTGCCACCGCGAGCCGGAGGAGCACCTCCGCGACCCGGCGCTCGTCACGCGGATGGGCTACGCCGAGGAGGTCCGCGAATCGGACGAGACCTACCGCGCCTACATCGAGGCCAACCTCGCGCGCATCGCCGCCGAGGGCATCAACCCGCCCGAGAACTGCTCCGCCTGTCACTACTGAGTCGGGGGTTAGGAGTCGAGGGTCGGGAGTCCGTTTCCTGACCCTCGACGCCCGACTCTCGACTCCCGACTCACCCCCGCATGATAGACCTCGACGTTCTCTCCTCGGCCGACGTGGCCGCCGACCGCGCGGCCGAGGGCCAGCCCCGGTTCTGGCGCAGCGCGGCCGACCTCCGGCGGACCCCGGCGCACCGGGCGCTGCTGAAGGACGAGTTCCACCCCGCCGCCGAGATCGCCGAGGACGCCGCCGGGGATACCTCTGAACTGGACGGCGATGCCGGGCCGAGCCGCCGGTCGTTCATGAAGATCATGGGCGCGTCTATGGCGCTCGCCGGCGTCGGCCTCGGCGGCTGCCGCCGGCCGGTCGAGCACGTGCTCCCCGCCGCGCGCACGCCCGAGGAGGTCGTACCCGGCGTCCCCAACTTCTACGCCACCGCGATGCCGATGGGCGGCTACGTCCAGCCGCTCTTGGTTGAGAGCCACGAGGGGCGGCCGACGAAGGTCGAGGGCAACCCCGAGCACCCGATGAGCCGCGGCGCGACCGACGCCTTCGCCCAGGCCTCGGTCCTGAACCTCTACGACCCCGACCGCTCGGGCCGCGCCCGCCGCCGCGAGGGGGGCGACGCCGATGCCGCCGCCTTCGTCCGCTTCGCGCGCGGCCTCGCCGGCCGGCGCGTCGTCGTCCTCGCCGAGCCTACCTCGTCGCCGACCGCCCTCCGCCTCCGCGACCAGCTCGAAGGCACGGGCACCGCCGAGTGGATCACCTACCGCAGCCTCGGCGACGACCCCGCCGGCCTCGGCGCGCAGGAGGTCAGCGGCCGCCCGCTCCGCCCGCTCTACCGCTTCTCCGAGGCCCAGACCATCGTCTCGTTCGACGCCGACTTCCTCTCGGGCGACAACGCGGTCCACAACGCGCGCGAGTACGCCGCGAGTCGCCGCGTCCTCGGCCCGGAGGACGACATGAGCCGGCTCTACGTCGCCGAGAGCGCCTACACGACGACCGGCGGGATGGCCGACCACCGCCGGAGGATGAAGGCCGGGGCGATCCCGTTCCTGGCCGCCGCCGTCGCCGCGCGCCTCGGCGTCGGCGAGGCCGCGCCCGCCGGAGCCGCCTTCGCCGACGACCCGTTCGTCGCCGCCATCGCCGAGGACGCCCGCGCCGGGGGTGCCGTCTTCCTCGCCGGGGCGACGCAGCCGTCGGCGGTCCACGCGCTCTGCGCCCGCCTCAACGCGCAGCTCGCGGGCGACGCCGTGACGTACCTCGACCCGGACATCGAGGCCGCCGCGCCGCAAGGCCCTCGGATGCAGCGGCTCGTGCGCGACATGGCGAGCGGCCGCGTCGACGTGCTCGTGATGATCGGGGTCAACCCGGCCTACGACGCCGCGCCCGGCCTCGGCTTCGCCGCCGCCCTCGCGCGCGTGCCGACCTCGGTCCACCTCGGGCTGTACCTCGACGAGACGGCCCGCCTCGCCACCTGGCACATCCCGCGCGCGCACTACCTCGAGCAGTGGGGCGACGGCCGCGCCTACGACGGCACCTACTCCGTCATCCAGCCGCTGATCGCGCCGCTCTACGAGGACGCCCGCTCCGAGATCGAGCTCCTCCACACGCTCGCCACCGGCGAGGTGGCGTCGGGCTACGACCTCGTCCGCGACACGATCCGGCAGCAGGGCCTCCTCTCGGGCAGCTTCGAGGACGCCTGGCGGACGCTCCTCCACGACGGCTTCCTCCCGAGTTCCGGCTACGCCGCCGTCGCGGGCGGTGCCGCCGGCGCGACCGGCTCGCTCGCCCGCCTCACGGTGCCTGCGCCCGACGCCATCGAGGTTGTCATCCGGCCCGACGCGCGGCTGCTCGACGGGCGCTTCTCGAACAACGCCTGGATGCACGAGCTCCCCGACCCGGTCACGAAGGTGACGTGGGACGCCGTGGCGCAGCTCAGCGAGCGCACCGCCGAGGCCCTCGGAATTGATTACACCGAAGGCTCGCTCGAAGGCGGGGCCGTCGAGGCCGGGCGCGTCTACACGAGCGTCCTCGGCATCCGCGTCGGCGACGAGGTGATCGAGGTGCCGGCGTGGATCCAGCCGGGCCACCCCGACGGCTCGATCACCGTCACCACCGGCTACGGCCGGGACATCGAGACCGAGCGGCTCATCACTGACCGGAACCTCCTGGCCCGGCTCTTCGACCGCGACGCCGACGTCTACCGCCCCGGCCCCGTCACCAACGGCATCGGCGCGCGGGCCAACGCAGCGCTGCTGCGCGGCCTCGACGGCGGGGCCGTGATCCCGGCGGCCGAGGTCGCCGTCATCGGCGACGGCTACATGATCGCCACGACGCAGGACCACGGCGCGATGGAGGGCCGCCCCATCGTGCGCATGGCGACGCTGGCGGAGTTCCGCGCCAACGAGGACTTCGCCCGCGACGCCGTCGAACCCATCGAGGACGTGCCGTGGGAGGTCTACCCGCCGCTCTGGGGCGAGGAGAACAGCCCGCCTTCGGACCCCCGCATCGGCGAGGCGATGTACTCCGACCAGCAGTGGGGGATGACGGTGGACCTCAACGCGTGCTCGGGCTGCAACGCGTGCGTCGTCGCCTGCCAGAGCGAGAACAACATCCCCGTCGTCGGCAAGGAGCAGGTGGCGCGCGGGCGCGAGATGCACTGGCTGCGCATGGACCGCTACTACGTCAGCGAGCGCACCGACGACCCGCTCGACACCGACGGCGTCGGCGAGAT
>JBBSMV010000137.1:0-8299 GCA_038232975.1 Rhodothermales bacterium | reverse complement strand
GGCCGTGCTCGGGGCGAGCGGCGCGGCGGTCGGCCTCGTGGCCGGCCTCGGCGAACTGGCCGGCTACGGTCTCCGCCTCGCCGCCGGGGTCATCGCCGACCGGACGGGGCGGTACTGGCTCCTGACGGGGCTGGGCTACGCGGTGAACCTGCTGGCGGTGCCGGCGCTCGCGCTCGCCGGAAGCTGGGAGGCGGCGGCCGTGCTGATGGTCGCCGAGCGCGTCGGCAAGGCGGTCCGCTCACCGGCCCGCGACGTGCTCCTCTCCCACGCCACGAGCCGGACGGGGCACGGCTGGGGCTTCGGGCTGCACGAGGCGCTCGACCAGATCGGCGCAGTCTCCGGCCCGCTCGTCGTCGCCGCCACGCTCGCCGTCAGCGACGAGAGCTACCGGCAGGGCTTCGCCGTGCTCCTCGTCCCGGCGCTCCTGGCGCTCGCGCTGCTCGGCCTAGCCCGGCGGAAGTATCCCGACCCGAGCACGCTCGGTGTCGAACCCGAGACGGCGGTCCCGGACGGCCCACTCCCCCGGCGGCTGTGGCTCTACCTCGGGGCCGTCGCGCTCGTCGCCGTGGGCTACGCCGACTTCCCGCTCGTCGCCTACCACTTCGAGCGCACCGCGCTTGCGCCTGCCGCCGTGATCCCGCTCTTCTATGCCGGAGCGATGGCGACCGACGCCGTCGCCGCACTCGGCTTCGGCCGGCTCTTCGACCGGCACGGCCTGAGCGTGCTGGCCCTCGCGGCCGGCCTGGGCGCGCTCGCGCCGCCGCTCCTCTTTCTCGGCGGAGCCGAGGCGGCGGTGGCAGGCGTCGCGCTGTGGGGCGTCGGGATGGGCGCGCAGGAGTCGGTGATGCGGGCGGCGGTGGCGCAGATGGTCCCGGCGGCCCGGCGCGGCACCGCCTTCGGGCTGCTCAACGGCGGCTACGGGCTGGCATGGTTCGCCGGCAGCGTTGCCCTCGGCGCGCTCTACGACGTGTCGGTCCCGGCGCTGGTCGGTCTCGCGGTGGCGGCGCAGCTCGCGGCCGTGCCGCTGTTCCTGCTCGTCCGGCGCGTCCCGTGATCTGCGCCTAAGGGGCGTGCGCTAGGCTGCCTCAACAGCGAGCAGCCCCTCTTTCTCGGCCCACGCCCGCAGGCCGGCCTCGTCCTGGAGCGCCGTCGGGGTCGTAACCTCGACCTCTACGAAGAGCGCGCCCGCGCCGTCGTCGGTTTGGACGCCCTGACCGCGCAGGCGGAGCCGCTCGCCGGGCTGGGTGCCGGGCGGGATCGTCACCTTGACCGTCTTGCCGTAGGCGGTCGTGATCGAGCGCGTCGTGCCGAGCATCGCCTCGGCGACGTTGATCGTGGTCGTCGTGACGAGGTCGCGGCCCTCGCGCCGGAAGCGCGCGTCGGGGCGCACCTCGAAGGTGATGTAGAGGTCGCCGCGCTGGCCGGTGGGACCGGGCTGGCCCTGACCGCGCAGCCGCACCTTCGTGCCGTCCTCGACGCCCTTCGGAATCGTGATGCGGACGGTCTCGCCGCCGGGCAGCGTCACCTCGGTCTTGCCGCCGCTCAGGGCTTCCTGAAACGAGATCGCCAGCCGGGACTCCACGTCGCCGCCACGCGGGGCCTCGCGCGGGGCACCGCCGAACGGCGCAGAGCGCCCCGCCCCGCCTGCGCCGCCGAAGAACTGCCCGAAGAGATCGCCCAGTCCGCCGAGGCCGCCGAGGCCTTCGTCGGAGAACTGGTAGCCCTCGTCCGGCCCGAAGCCGGTGGACTCGACCCGGACGTAGGTACCGTCGGGGGCGCGGTAGTAGCGGCCGCCACCGGGGGCCTCGGAGTTGAACCCGCCGAAGCCGCGCCCGGCGAAGGGGTCGCGGCGCATCTGGTCGTACTGCTTGCGCTTGGCCGCGTCGCCGAGCGTGTCGTAGGCCTCCTGGACGGCCTTGAATTTGTCCTCGGCCTCGGGGGCGTCCGGGTTGCGGTCCGGGTGGTGGTCGCGGGCGAGCTTGCGGTAGGCCTTTTTGATCTCGGCGGCCGAGGCGTCTTCGGCGACGCCGAGGGTCTCGTAGTAGTTAGGAAGCGACGGCATGGGGGTTCGATGACGTGTCGCTGTGGCACCGCCGTTCGGGCCTTCTAGTTCCTCTGGCTCCCGCTCGGGACCACGCGCCCGTGGCTTTTTGCACCCCGTGCCAGACTAAACCACGCCGCATGGCCTCGGCGGGGCGAGGTACTCGCGCCCCTACCCCGCTCAGCACAGCAACGAGCCTACCGCGTGTGCCGGGTCCGCTCTTCGGCACCGAAGAGCGGGCGGAGGCGGGCGTCGGCGGCGAGGTCCGGGTAGTGGTGGCGCACCTCGTCGCGGACCGACGGGTCGAGCTCGAACGCCCGCCGGAGCGCGACGATGGCCTCGTCGTGGCGGCCCAGGGCGAAGAGGACCTTCGCCTGGTGGACGTGCGCCTCGCCCAGCTCCGGGTCCACCTCGGCGGCCTTGCCGTAGGCATCGAGCGCCTCGCTGAGCCGGCCCGACTCGAAGAGCGTCTCGCCGAGGTCCAGCCACGCCTCCTCGTTGTCCGGCTCGAGCTCGACCACGCGGGCGTAGGAGCGCAGCGACTCGGCCAGCAGGCCGGCGTTGTACTCGCTGTCGGCGCGGGCGTACCAGAACTCGCCGACCTCGGGGCGGAGGTGGAGCGCGCGGGCGAACGAGCGGAGCGCGTCGGTGTGGCGCTCGAGCGCGTCGTAGCAGCAGCCCATGCCGTACCACGCCTCGGGGTACTCGGGGTCGTCCTGGACGGCGCGGCGGAAGTAGGTCACGGCCGTCGCGTAGTCCTCGAGCTCCTCGTAGGCGAGGCCGATGTTGTAGAAGGTCGCCGCGTCGCCCTCTTCGTACTCGAGTACCTTGAGGTAGCTCGCCACGGCCTCCTGCAGGTCGCCCATGTTGGCGAGGGCATTGCCGCGGTTGTAGTGCGCCGAGGCGAAGGCGTCGTCAATGGCGAGGGCGAAGTCGTAGGACGCCACGGCGTCGGCGTAGCGCTCCATGCGGTTCAGGACGATGGCCCGGTTGTACCACGCGTTCTGCGAGTACGGGTCGAGCTCGATCTGGTGGTCGTAGGCGGCGATGCTTTCGTCGAAGCGCTCGGCCTGGTCGAGGCAGTAGCCCAGCTCGTACCAGATTTCGGGGTGCTCGGGGTGCAGCTCGGCGCAGCGTTCGAGCGCCTCCACCGCCTCGTCGAAGCGCTCCAGCTTCTCCAGCGTGATGCCCTGGTTGAAGAGCGCCTCCTCGTTGAGCGGGTCGAGGTCGAGGACCTGGTCGTAGGTCTGCATCGCCTCGTCGGCGCGGTCGAGGTTGTCGAGTGTGATGCCCCGGTTGAGGAGCGTCTCGGGGTCTACGGGGTTGAGGACGAGCGCTTCGTCGTAGGCGGCGAGCGCCTCCTCGTCGCGGTCGAGGTTGTTGAGCAGAACGCCGCGCCGCAGCCACGCGTCGGACGAGTAGGGGTGCCCCGCGATCAGCCGGTCAATCACGCCGAGCGCCGCGTCGAAACGCCCGCGCTCGAAGTAGAAGGTGGCGATCTCTTCGAGCGCCTCGGAGTCGAAGTAGCCTTCGCCACCGTCTTGGAGGTCTTCCTCGTAAGCCGAGACGAGGTCGCGAAGCTCCTCGTCCCCCCGCCCCTCGTCGTAGTCTTCGAACTCGAACATGCTCATGGTGTGCTTGCAGAGTCAGAACGCGGTGCCCGTGCGCCGCCGTTGGTTCGGGTAAGGTACGCGCGGCTCGCCGACCTGCAACATCTACGCCGCCGCCGGCTCGGGGTTGCCTCGGGATTCACCGGGCTGCGTCGGGGTTCATCCTCCCGCCGAGCCGTAAGTTCCCCGCCTCCGGCACGCCTTTTCTTCCCCCTGCTTCTTTCCCCTTGCCTCTTCGTCGCACGCTATGCTCATCACCTTCGAGGGTATCGACGGCAGCGGCAAGAGCACGCAGGCGCGGCTGCTCTACGAGCACGCCGAGCGGCTCGGCTGGAACCCGCTCCTCGTGCGCGAACCCGGCGGCACCGACCTCTCGGAGCGCGTCCGCACGCTCCTGCTCGACCCGGCGGCCCACATTGCCCCACGCGCCGAGCTGCTGCTCTTCGCCGCCGCCCGCGCCCAGCTCGTCCACGAGGTCGTCCGCCCCGCGCTCGACGCCGGCCGCCTCGTGATCGCCGACCGCTTCTACGACTCGACGACGGCCTACCAGGGGGCCGGCCGCGGGGTCGCCGAGGCCGCGGGGCTCCGCTCGTTCCACGCCTTCGTCACCGGCGGCCTCCACCCGCGCCGAACCTACCTCGTGGACCTCGCCCCGGAGGTGGCGACGGCGCGGCGCGACGGCACCGACCACGACCGGATGGAAGAGGCCGGCGCGGCTTTTTTCGAGCGCGTCCGCACGGCGTACCTCCGCCTCGCCGACGCCGAACCCGAGCGCGTCCTCCTGCTCGACGGCACGCGCTCTGCCGAGGACCTGCACGCCCGGATCGTGGCTGACGTGGAGCGCCTCTTCGCCGACGCCCTGGCCGGAACCGACCCCGCCCCCTCCGGTTGATTTCCGACCCTTACCGCCGCGCCCGTGTCCACGCTCCCCCAGACCCAGCTCGACGAAGTCAGCCGCTCGTTCAGCGCCTTCCTCAAGGAGCGCGGCCAGCGCCAGACCCCGGAGCGCTTCACGGTCCTCGACGAGGTCTACGCCACGGCCGCCCACTTTGACGCCGACGAGCTGTTCGTCCGCCTGAAGCAGAAGGGCAGCCGGGTCAGCCGCGCCACCGTCTACAACACGCTCGAGCTGCTGCTCGAGTGCGACCTCGTCGTCAAGCACCAGTTCGGCCGCAACCAGGCGAAGTACGAGCGGGCCTACGCCTACTGGCAGCACGACCACCTGATCTGCCTCGACTGCGGCGAGATCCTCGAGTTCTGCGACCCACGCCTCCAGAGCATCCAGGACACCGTCGGCGGCATCTACAGCTTCGAGATCGGCCACCACGCCCTCACCCTCTACGGCCACTGCCGGCGCGACGACTGCCCTGCCCGGGTGACGAGTGACGAGTGACGAGGTGCAAAGGTTCGCCCTCGGCACCCACTCGACATTCGACACTCGCAACTCGACATGCTCCAAATGCCGCTTCCCCTCTTCCAGGTCGATGCCTTCACCGACGAGGCGTTCCGCGGCAACCCCGCCGCCGTCTGCCTCCTCGGCGGGGCCGCGCCGGAGGACTGGATGCAGCGCGTCGCCGCCGAGATGAACCTCTCGGAGACCGCCTTCCTCGCGCCGAGCGGCGACGGCTACCGCCTCCGCTGGTTCACCCCGACGGTCGAGGTAGACCTGTGCGGCCACGCGACGCTCGCCAGCGCCCACATCCTCTGGGAGGCCGGCCAGCTTCGCCCCGACGACACGGCGCGCTTCCACACGCGCAGCGGCCTGCTCACCGCTACCCGGTCGGACGGCGAGATCGTGCTCGACTTTCCCGCGAGTCCGGTCGAAGACGCCGACGCGCCCGCCGGACTCGCCGAGGCGCTCGGCATTGCCCCGCAGCGCGTCGCCCGAGGCCGGTTCGACTACCTCGTTGAGGTGGCGAGCGAGGCCGAGGTGCGCGGCCTCCGGCCGGACTTCCGGGCGCTCGGCGCGGTCGAGGTTGAGCGCGGCATCATGGTCTCGGCCCCCGGCAGCGATGGGGTAGACTTCGTCTCGCGCTTCTTCGCCCCGGCGGCGGGCGTGGACGAGGACCCCGTGACCGGCTCCGCACACTGCGTCCTCGCGCCGTACTGGAGCCACCGGCTCGGGCGCGACGAACTCGTCGGCTACCAGGCCTCGGCGCGCGGCGGTACCGTCCGCGTCGCCGTCCGCGGCGACCGGGTGCTACTCGGCGGCCGGGCCGTCACCATCTTCCGCGGCGACCTTCTCGCGGAGCCGACCTGACCGATACCTTAATAAATGGCACGCATCGCGCTCCTCTCGCCTGCCCGCGTCCGCCGTACCCTCACGCGCCTCGCCTACGAGATCGTCGAGCGCAACCGGGGCAGCGAGACGATCGAGGTCTTCGGTATCCGGCAGCGCGGCGTCGCCCTCGCCGAAACCCTCGCCCAGATCATCGGTGAGGTCGAAGGCCGAACCGTCCCCGTCTACCCGCTCGACGTGACCCCCTTCCGCGACGACCTGCCCGACGCACCCGTGCCCGAGCCCCTCGCCCCGCGCCCCAACGTCGAGGGCCGCAACGTGGTGCTCGTCGACGACGTGCTCTTCACCGGCCGCACCGCGCGCGCCGCGATCGACGCGGTCCTGTTCTACGGCCGCCCGGCCTCGGTGCAGCTCGCCGTGCTCGTTGACCGGGGCCACCGCGAGTACCCGATCCAGCCGGACTTCTTCGGCCGCGTCATCCCGACCAAGCACCGCGAGCGCGTCAGGGTGGAAGTCAACGGCGAGATCGCGGTCTTTCTGGAGGAGTAGGGACAAGCCCAGAGGTACAGGGGGTAGAGCGTTCACCCTCCCAACCCCTACCTTCCCTCTTCGCCCGTCTCCGTCCCGCTCTGGTTGAACCGGCGGCGCTCCTCCTCCCGGCTCTCCGGCCCCTCCCCGTTCTCCTCAAGCGGCTCCGGCTCTGCGGGTTCGATCTCGTCGAGGGGGTCGGAGTAGATGCGCACTTCGGTGCCGCGCCGCGCTTCGCCGCCGGAGGCCGGCTCCTGCCGGGTCACCGTCCCGCCGAGCGAGCGCGTCGGGTCCACCCACAGCCCGGCCTCCGTCAGCTCGCGGCGGGCATCGACCGGAGCCAGCCCGCGCACGTCGGGAATCTCTACCTCGCCCTCGCCCAGCCCTGGACTCACCCAGAGCGTGACGGTCGCCTCGGCCTTGACGCTCTCGCCCGGTTCCGGCTCCTGCCGTGTCACCGTCCCCTCGTAGGGCGAGTAGGTAGCGTCCTCCTCGACCCCAATCTCCGTCAGCCCGGCCTCCGCCAGCTCGGCTCGGGCGAGGTTCTGCGAGAGCGTCAGCACGTCCGGCACCGTCACCATGCGCTGCACCCCGCTGTTGACGTAGAGGTAGATGCGGCGGCCCGGTTTCACCGAGGCGTTGGGCGCTGGGTTCTGGTCCACCACCACGTCGCGCGGCAGGCTCGGGTTGAACGGCTGCTCGCGCCGCTCCGGCCGCAGGTCCCGGTCCTCGACGAGGTCGTGCGCCTGCTCGAACGGAAGCTGGCGCACCTCTGGCACCGTCACGGCCGCCCCCTGCCGCGTGTAGACCGGCATCACGACGTAGTTCATCAGCAAGAACAGCCCGACGAACGCCCCGGCGAGCGCGAGCAGTCCGAACCAAAAGGCGCGGTGCGTGAGGACGGGTCGGAGCCAGCGCCCCGTCCCGGCGAAACGAGACGTGAATGACTCAGGTGGCGAGGGCATTATAGAGGAGCGATCAGGGAGAGAGAGAAGCAAGCGGCACCGCCTCCAAATATACCCCTCGGCTCGTCGCCCTGCGTCGCTCCTGATCCGACGAATCCTTCACAGTTGAGCGTGGAACTGGTCTTACAGCCCCTGGTTGGAGACCGCCGCCCAAACGGCGACTGTTCTTTCTCTGGTGCGGTAACCGGCTCGTCTGTGAAGGCGTTTCGAATGCGACCGAGGCTGTTGACTTGACCCGGCGCGTTACCGTATCATTGCCGTCCTGCCCAACCGTGGAGGGCGCTGCATCATCTGCCTCTTGCGAGGTCTCTTTTTTGGCTAAGAGATGATGAAGCCCTTGACACCGGGATGAAGCCCTTGACACCGGGATGTTGATCCCGTATATTGGCAGGCCGCGCTCGGGGTACGCTCCGGCGCGTTTTTCAACACTGTTCTTTGATGAGATTGGAAGCATAGCGAGCCCTCGTCGGCCCGCGCATACGGTACCCCTCGGGGTAGCGGACGCGCTGGTTGAACGAGAGAAGCAAAAGTCAGATAACACGGCCTTCGGGCCGTGGTTCTGAGCTCAACCTATCCGACCACTGAGCGGTCCGCCGCTCGGATGGTCACTGACCCCCTACCCTGGGGGTCGCAAATTCTCTACTACGGAGAGTTTGATCCTGGCTCAGGACGAACGCTGGCGGCGGGCTTAACACATGCAAGTCGAACGAGAAAGGGTCCTTCGGGACCTGAGTACAGTGGCGAACGGGTGAGTAACGCGTAGGCAACTTACCCCCGGGCGGGGAACAACCACGGGAAACCGTGGCTAATACCGCATGACGTCCGAACCTCACATGGGGATCGGATCAAAGGCTTCGGCCACCCGGGGATGGGCCTGCGTCGGATTAGCTTGTTGGTGGGGTAACGGCCCACCAAG
>JBBSMV010000136.1:0-8330 GCA_038232975.1 Rhodothermales bacterium | reverse complement strand
CTCGGCAGGCTCGACGCGTCGAAGGCCACGCTGTGCGGCCCGGCCTCCATCGTGCCGTCGGCCAGCACCGCCACCTCGCGCCCGCGCACGTCGTAGACGACGAGCGAGACCTCGGCGGCTTTCTCGAGCGAGAAGCCGATCTCGGTCTGGCGCGCGAACGGGTTCGGGAAGGCCCCGACCGAGGCGTCGGCCGTGCGGCTCGCTGCGGTGGCATCTTCCTCGGCCTCCCACGGCGTCACGTCGCTCACCTCCCACGTCGTCATGCTCGCGCCGGCGCGCGCCGGGCCGGCCACGGTCACGGAAAAGGCCTCGGACGACGCCGTCTGGTTCGGGAAGGTGCCGATGCGGACGGTGTAGGTGTGCGGCCTGGTGCTCTTGTTCTTCGGAGCCGAGGCGCTCGTGCGCGGGGCGGCGGCCCTCGCGCTCCGGCTCGGGCTGAGCGCCTTGCTCGTCGGGCTGACCGTGGTGGCCTTCGGGACGAGCACGCCGGAGCTCCTGGTCAGCGTAGAGGCGGCCCTCGGCGGCGCGGGCGGGATCGCCGTGGGCAACGTCGTCGGGTCGAACCTCTTCAACCTGCTCGGCGTCCTCGGCCTCGCGGCCCTCGTGCAGCCTCTCGAAGCGCCGGGGCTGAAGCCGGCGGACGTGGCCGCAATGGTGGGGGTGGCCCTGCTGGTCCTGCCACTGGCCCGGAGCGGGTTCCGGCTGAGCCGGACAGAAGGAGCGGTGCTCGTAGCCCTCTACCTCTACGTCGGCTACGTGGTGTTCCTGCTCGCCTGAGCCTGGTGGACGGAAGACAGAGGACGGTGAGACGGTAGAAGGGGGTGCCAGCCCTCGGGCGACCACAAGGGATCGCCCCTACGGGTCAGCGTGGAGCTGCGACGGCCTCGGTACCTTTCCCAGCTTCCGTCCACACTCCCGCCCCTCAGTTGGTGCAGATCGCGCGCAGCACCCAGCGGCGCTGGTGGAGCTGGGCCTGCCATTCGGTCTCCTCGACCTCGTCGTCGCCGAGGTAGTAGCTCCACGCCTCGACCGTGTCGTTGTTGACCACGACGGGCGTCGCCATGTGCGCGATGCGCTTGAGCGTGGGCTGCATCCCCATCTGGTGGACGAACGTGATCTCGCACGATCCGCCGGTCTCGATTTTCTTCACCGAGAGCCAGTTGTCGCCGCAGACGTGGCAGGTGAAGAAGCGGGACTCCTGCTCGCCGCCTAGGACGAACGCCTCCTGCTCCTGGCGGTCGTCAACTTCGAGCGGGACCATGCTGTAGCTCTGGCACGCCTTGCACTTGAGTCGTTCCATGTCTATACCGTCTGGATTCGTTGGTAGCTGAACTCGTTGGTAGAGGGTCCGTCCAACCCGGCCAGGCAGGGGACGTTTCCCGGTCCACGACCTCTTCACGCGGTCCGCCCTTCGCGGCCCCCACGACTTCTGCCGGGTACCGAGGCGATGCATCAACTCCTATTTCCCCTCCTCCATTTCCTCCCGATCAGCCCGCTCGGCTAGCAGAGCGCGGACGACCTCCGGCAACGTCGCCGGCTCGTCAACGACCCACCGCTCCTCGATCAGCCCCTGCCGCACCGCCTCGTGGACGCGCGCTCGCGTGAAGTCTGTCGGAACGGCGATGCAGGCCAGCCCGGCCGCGCGCGCCGCCGCGATCCCGGCCGGCGAGTCCTCGAGGGCGAGGCTCTCGGCGGGCGGCACGCCGAGGGCGTCTGTGACGAGGTAGTAGACCTCCGGGTCGGGCTTCGTCGCGGCCACGTCGTCGGCGGTCGCCGTGAAGTCGAAGGCGTCGGCGAGGCCGAGGGCGCGGAGGACTTTGCCGGCCGTATCCCGCGTCGAGGTCGTGGCGAGGGCGAGCTTGCAGGCGTAGGACCGGGCGTGCCGGACGAGGGCCGTGGCGGCGGGCCGGCGGTGCGAGCGGATCAGGTCGGCGTCGTCGAGCATCGCGTGGTAGTAGCGGAGGCGGACGCCGACGAACGCCTCCCAGGGTTCGCTCGCCTCGAGCTCGGCCATGTGCTCCCGCGCCTCGTCCTCCAGCCCGAAGCGCTGCATGAGGGCCGTCGCCACCTCCTGGCGCGAGCGGCCGACGACCTCTTTGTAGGCCTCGACCACGTCCTGCTCGGCGATGCGGGGGTCCAGCTCGTGCGCGGCGCGGGCGTAGGACTCGGCCTTGAGCCGCTCGGTCTCGACGAGCGTCCCGTCGAGGTCGAAGACGAGGAGGCGGATCATGGCGGCAGGGTTCGAGGGCGAGGCAGGCGGGTGGGTGCCGGCAAGGTACCGGCCGGGCGGGAGCGGCGTCGGGCGGAAAATAATTTTGCGGCGGCTGGCCTCCGCGCGCCGCCTTTGCCGTAATAATGTAGATAGCGCAGTTCTTTTCCCCCTTAACCCCTTCTACCATGTACCGCCTATCCCTCTTCTGCGCGCTCCTGTTCGGGGCGCTCCTCCTCGCCCCGGCCGCCTTCTCACAGGAACGCGCGGCCCCAACCGACCAACTCGGCGCCGACGAGCGCGTCCCGGTCTACACCCGCCCCGACACCGGCACCGACGCCGCCGGGCTTCCCCACGGCAAGCCCGAGGCCGAGCGCGCGCCGCGCTACCGCGCCGTGCCGGGCACCGAGCGCCTCGTGCTCACGCCCGAGGGTCTCGCCCAAGCGCGGGCCTTCGCCGCGCAGAAGACCCGCATCGCCGTCGCCGAGCGTTCGGCGGCCGACCGCCGCCCTCAGCCTCCGCGCGAGGGCGAAGGGAAGCAGGCGGCCGCGCCCGCGCGCTCGGCCTACCTCACGCAGGAGTTCCTCCGCCGCCTCGAAGCGCCGGAGGCCCAGCGCGAGGTCGAGGCCGGCTTCAATGGCAACAACAGCGGCGGCCCCACGTTCGCCCGCCCCTTAAACGTCGGCAACGGCACGAGCGGCTCGTGCAGCGTCTCATCCTCGACGACGCACCCCTACGAGGTCAACGTCTTTGACGTGAGCGAGAGCGGACTCTACGACGTCTTCGCCTCCTACGACGGCTACGACGGCTTCCTCCTGCTCTACGCCGGCAGCTTCACCGCGAGCGACCCGTGCCGCAACCTCATCGCGCTCGACGACGACTTCAACGGCCTCGGTGCTTCACTCATCGAGGACGTGCAGTTGAACACGGGGACGACCTACCGCGCCGTCGTGACAACCTTCTCGTCCGCGAACCCCGGCGGTCCGTACACCGGCTACGTCGCCGAGGCGAACCTCCTCCCGACCGTCTTCGTCGTGGAGAACACCTTTGACGACAGCTTCGCAGCGGACGCGAACCCCGGCGACGGCGTCTGCGAAGACACCTTCAGTTCTTGCACGCTGCGCGCGGCGATCCAGGAGACGAACGCCACGGCAGGCACGGGCCCGGTCTTCATCGCCTTCGACATCGCCGGAGGCAGTGAGATCGCGCCGGGGGTGTGGCGCATCACGCTCGGCTTCGACGGCAACTCCGACGGCTTCGCCGACGTGCTGCCGAATATCCTTCGCGGCAATGTGACGGTGGACGCCCTCACGCAGCCCGGCGCGACGTGCGGCAACCTCGTCAACGGGGTGTCGCACGACCTCCGCGTCGTCCTCGACGGGAGCAACACGACGGGCGACGTGACTGATGCCAATTCCGGGTTCGGCATCGGGACCTCTGGCGCTAATCCCTTCACCGTACGTGGCCTCGTCGTGCAGAACTTCGCCTTCGGCTTCGGGATCTACGTTCTCGCTCCCAACGGGCTCACCGAGTGCAACTACGTCGGGACCGACTACACCGGCGAGACCGCCGCCGGCAACCTCGACGGCATCTACTCCGGCGGGACCATCCGGAACAACCTCGCCTCGGGCAACGACGGCATCGGCATCGTCCCGCGCGTCTTCAGCCCCACGACCGTCTCGCGCAACCTCGTCGGCTCCGACGACGACGGCAACCAGCGGCTCGGCAACGGCGGCGTCGGCATCTTCGTCGCCAGCACCGACCACGTGATCACGACGAACCTCGCCTCGGCCAACGGCAACGACGGCATCCGGCTCGGGGCGGACCCGTTCTTCGGCTCGTCCAACGTCGCTACCGGCATCGAGATGACAAACAACACGGTCGGGCTGACGCGCACCCGCACCGACGCCGGGTTGGGCAACGGCCGCTTCGGCATCTACGCCCACTTCGGCGCGAGCAACAACGACATCGGCCTGCCCGGCACCGGCCAGGGTAACTTCGTCGCGGCCAACTTCGCTACTGGGATCATCGTCTCGGGCACGGGGACCAACAATAACCGCGTCCGGGGCAACACCATCGGGCTGACCGCCTCCGGCGCGGCGGCCCCCAACTTCCAGGGCATCGTCGTGTTCAACAACTTCGACGGCTCCCCGAGCGGGACCGTCATCGGCGGCTCTGGCGCGGGCGCGGGCAACGTCGCCTCGGGCAACATCCAGTACGGCATCTACCTCGAGAGTGCGCCGAATACCCGCGTGGAGGGCAACACCGTCGGCCTGACCGCCTCTGGGACCGCCCGGCCGAACGTTCAGGGCGGAATCAACGTGGACGGGAGCTCGAACGCCATTGTCCGCGGGAACACCGCGAGCGGCAACACCGGCACCGGCATCAGTGCTAGCGACTTCTTTTTCGTGAGCGGGATCTCGACGAACGCCCTCATCGAGAACAACCGCATCGGCACCAACGCCGCCGGGACCGCCGCCCGGCCCAATGGGCTGAGCGGCCTCGTCCTCACCGACGCGACCGGCGCGACCGTCCGCGGCAACACGATCAGCGCCAACGCCGATGCCGGGGTCTTCCTCTCCGACGGCACCTCCGGCCACACCTTCACCGCTAACTTCATCGGCACCAACAGCACGCAGACGGCCAACCTCGGCAATGGCCTCGCCGGCCTCCTCTGCCAGGACGCCACCAATGTCCAGTTCGGCCTCAACGGCACCGGCAACGTCGTCGCCTTCAACGACGGCGACGGCGTCTTCCTGCTCGGCGGCTGCCAGGAGATCTCGGTCGTCGGCAACGTCATCTTCTCGAACGGCGGCCTCGGTGTGGACCTCGCCCCGAACGGCGTCACCCTGAACGACCTCGGCGACGGCGACACCGGGGCCAACACGCTGCTGAACTTCCCCGTCCTCACGAGCGCCGAGAACAATGGCACGAACGCCAGGATCACCTGGACGCTCAACGCGCGCCCGAGCACGACCTACCAGCTCCTCTTCTGCCGTCTGCCGGCACCCGACCCCTCGGGCTACGGCGAGTGCAACGTCCCCAACGCGCTCGAGACGGTGACGACGAACGGGGCCGGCAACGCGAGCGGCACCAAGACGCTCGCGGCGGCGGCCTACCCGGCCGGGAGCTGGGTCTCGGCCAACGCGACGAAGGCCGTCGGGGCGCTGCCGGCCGGCTACGGCCCGACGAGCGAGTTCTCCCAGGCCCGCCAGGTCACCGACACGAGCACGCCGCCAGGCATCTTCCTGACGGCGACGAACACCTCGTCGCTGACGGTGGCCCCCGGCGGCTCGGTCTCGTTCGCCTACACGATCCAGAACAACACGCCGGCCGCCGTCACAGGCGACCTCTTCTTCACGGCGCAGCGCGCGGGAACAACCGTGGCGCAGGGGGTGGTCGTCTCGGGGACGCTGCCGGCTGGGCAGACGATCACGAGCAGCTTCACGCAGGGGGTGCCATCGAGCGCGCCGCCGGGGACGTACACGTACCGGCTGCGGATCGGGCAATTCCCGAACGTGACGGTGGACCAGGTGGCGTTCACGGTCACCGTGACGGGTTCGGCGCGCGAGGGCGCGGCGGGCACCGACGCGTGGCCGGTGAGCGAGGTCACGCCGTGGCAGGTGGTAGCGACGGCCGAGGCGGAGGGCGCAGCCGAAGCGTCGAGCCGGGGCGAGGCGGCGCTGCCGAGCGAGGTGACGCTCGCGGCGGCCTACCCGAACCCGTTCAGCCGGAGCACGACGGTAGGCTTCGCGCTGCCGGAGACGCAGCGGGTGCGGCTCACGGTCTTCGACGTGCTCGGGCGCGAGGTCGCTGTGCTCGTGGACGGCGAGGTGGAGGCCGGCCGGCACGAGGCGCTGCTCGACGGGGCCTCGCTGCCGGCGGGGGGGTACCTCGTGCGGCTCGTCGCCGCCGGGCAGACGCGGACGCAGCGCCTGACGCTCGTGCGCTAGGCCCCCTACGCTCCAGCCGGAGCCACGCCGCCCGCCCTTGCCTCGGCAGCAGGGGCGGGCGGCGCGTTTAGGGCGCTACCCATTAGGGCGCTACCCAAAGGTCAGCGGACGAGCGTCATCCGGCGCGAGACCGTCTGCTCGCCTACCGTGAGGCGGGCGACGTAGACCCCGGCGGCGAGGCCCGCTGCCTCGAAGCGCGCCGCGTGCGTCCCGGCTTCTTTCCTCCCTTCGGCGAGGACGGCCACGCGGCGGCCGGCGGCGTCGAAAACGTCGAGGCGCACCGCGCCGGGCCGGTCCAACTCGTAGGCGAGCGCGGTGCCGGAGCGGAACGGGTTCGGCGCGTTGGGCAGCAGGCGGAAGCCGGCGGCCGCCACGCCCGGCTCCGCCGCCACAGCCGGCGGGAGCGCGCGGCGGTACATCCCGTTGCCGTGCGTCGCCACCTGCAACGCCCGGTCGGCCGGCGAATAGACGAGGTCCATCACGAGGACGGCGTCGGGCAGGCCGTCAGCGAAGGCTTCCCACGTCGCCCCGGCGTCGCGGGTCACGAAGACGCCGACGTCGTTGCCGACGAAGACCGTCTCGGGCGCGAGCGGGTCGAAGGCGACGGCCTCGGTCGGAGCGTCGGGAAGCGCACCGGTCACGTCGGTCCACGTCTGGCCGGAGTCCTCGGTTTTGAAGACGTGCGGCGTCCCGAACCCGCCGAGCGTCACCCACGCGGTAGCGTCATCCTCGGGATGCACCGCGATGTCGGTCACGAAGCGGTCGGGCAGGCCGGCCATGATGTTGGTCCAGGTGGTGCCGCCACTGCGCGTGACGAAGAGGTTCGGCGGGCCGGGGTCGTCGGGGTCGCGCAGGAGCGGGGCCGTCGAGACGTAGACGACCTCCTCGTCGGTGGCCGAGATGTCCAGGGCGAGGGCGGGATTGCCGTTGGGGTCGAGGTCGCCGCCGCCATTGGTTGCCTGCCACGCGTCGCCCCGGTTCTCGGAGCGGTAGACGATACTGCGCCCGGCGTAGAGCCGGCTCGGGTTCGACGGGGCCAGGGCATAGGGCGCGATGAATGCCGTATTGCCGGTGAACGGCGGGGCGATGTCGAAGAACGAGTCCGGGGCCCCTCGGTCCTCGGAACGCGCTATGCTGAGGTTCTGGTAGGACGCGTAAGCGATGTCCGAATCGGTTGGGTCGATCGCGGTCCACCCCCCATCGCCGACGTAGACGCGGTCCCAGTCCGGGCCGCCGGTAAAGCGGACGCTGTTGTTGTCCTGCAGGCCGCCGAGCGCGAAGTCGGGGTCGTCGGGCGCGACCGAGGTGCCGTTGTAGAACTGCGATGTCTGGTAGCCCTCGTTTAGCTCCTGGACCGAGTCGCCGCCGTCGGTGGTGCGGTAGACGCCGCCGTCGCCGACGAAGTAGACGATGTCGGGGTCGCTCGGGTGGAAGGCGACGGCGTGGTTGTCGGGGTGGACGTCGAAGACCAGGGTCTGACCCTGACCGCCGTTGGCCGAGCGGTAGAGGTTGACGCCGCCGAGGTACAGCTCGTTCGGGCGGTTCGGGTTGACGCCGACGTAGTGGGCAAACCAGCCCTGGTAGCGGGCGTAGTCGAAGCGCGAGACCGTCGTCCACGAGCCGCCGCCGTCGTCGGTGCGGAGGAGGTAGGTCTCGGTGTCGCCCGGAGTGAAGATGCCGTCGCCGACGCTGGCATAGACGGTGTCGAAGTCCGTCGGGTGGCGGCTCAGGAGGACCTTGCCGATGTAGCTCGGCGGGACCCCGTCGGTGAGCCGGGTCCACGAATCGCCGCCGTCCTCGGTCCGGTAGAGGCCGTAGCCCTCGGACTCCTGGTTGCCGCAGGCGGCGATGATGTCGTCGGGGTCGTCGGGGTTGATCGAGAGGTCGGTCCCCATCACCACGTCGAGCGAGCGCTCCCACGAGCCGCCGGCATCGCGGCTGACGTAGATGCCCTCGGTGGTGGCGGCCCAGACGGTCGCCGCGTCGGTCGGGTCGAGGCGGATCATCTGGACGCCGCGCTCCTGGTTGCGGCTCCAGTCGAGGCTCTTGGCCCACGTCGCGCCGCCGTCGGTGCTCTTGAGGATGCCCATGCCGTAGCTGCCGCGGGTCGGCCGGTAGACGACCCCGCCGAAGGACTCGCTGTAGCGGTAGACCTCGCCGGTGCCGAG
>JBBSMV010000135.1:0-8398 GCA_038232975.1 Rhodothermales bacterium | reverse complement strand
CTGAGCGCAGTCGAAGGGAGGGGAGCACGCACAGCCGTGCGTGCGGGGTGGTAGACTCAGGGTTGGCACGGTGCTCGGTCTACCCCCTCCCCCTGCGGGGACTCCCCCTGTCCAGGGGGAGGGTTTGGTTCGCTCGTTACCAAACAGTCTATTATACCTTCGCGGCCTCGCGGGGCGCACCGTCGAGCGCGGCCTGGTCTGTCGCCGCCGGCAGGGCGCGGTCCTTCTTCTTGAACATCTGGAGCATCCGGTCGGTGACGAGGAAGCCGCCGACGACGTTGATCGTCGCCAGCACCAGGGCGGCGAAGCCGAGCCACTTCGCCCCCGGCGTCCCGACCATGCCGGCGACGACGAGCGCGCCGACGATGGTGATGCCGCTGATGGCGTTCGAGCCGGACATGAGCGGGGTGTGGAGCGTCGCCGGGACCTTTGCGATGACCTCCATCCCGACGAAGGCGGCGAGCACGAAGACGACGATGAGCGCGATGTCCATGAGAGTCGGGGGTCAGGAGTCGGGGGTCGGGAGTCAGGGGCTAAAAGCCAAAAGCTAAGAGCCAACGGCCAGCAGCCCGCGCACGCGCTCGTTCACGACCTCGCCGCCGTGCGTGACGCACGCGCGCTGCACGATCTCGTCCTCGAAGTCGGGGGCGAACGCGCCGTCAGCGGTGAACTCGGTAACGAGGGCGGCCAGCGTGCGGGCGTACATCTGGCTCGCGTGGAGCGGCATCGCCGCCGGGAGGTTCGTCGGGCCGAGGACCTGCACGCCGCCGTGGAGGACGCGCTCGTCGGGCCGGGTGACGGCGCAGTTGCCGCCGTTGGCGGCGGCGAGGTCGAGGATGAGCGAGCCGGACTGCATGGCCTCGACGCCGGCCTCGGTGATGAGGAGGGGCGCGGGGCGGCCGGGGATGAGCGCCGTCGAGATCACCACGTCGGCCTTCGCCACGTGGCGGGCCAGCAGCTCGACCTGCCGGGCCTGCTCGTCCTCGGCGAGGGCCTTTGCGTAGCCGCCTCGGTCCTCGGCGTCGCTCGTGTCGAGGGCCAGCTCGACGAACGTCGCCCCGACGCTCTCGACCTGCTCGCGGGCGGCGGCGCGCACGTCGTAGGCCCGCGTGACGGCCCCGAGCCGCCGCGCCGTGGCAAGCGCCTGGAGGCCGGCCACGCCCGCGCCGAGGACCAGGACCTGCGCCGGGCGGATCGTCCCGGCGGCGGTGGTGAGGAGCGGGAAGAACTTCGGCAGCGTGTCGGCCGCCAGCAGCACTGCCTTGTAGCCGGCGACGGTGCTCATCGCCGAGAGGGCGTCCATCTTCTGCGCCCGCGTGATGCGCGGCACGAGCTCCATCGAGAAGGCCGTCACGCCGCGCGCGGCGAGGCCCGCGCTGAGGGCCGGCCGGTCGAGCGGCTGCAAGAACCCGACGAGCGCCGCGCCCGCGCGGAGCTTCTCCAGCTCGTCGGCGGGCGGCTGCACGGTGGCGACCAGGTCGGCCCCGAGCGCCTCGTCGCGCCCCACGAGGCGCGCGCCGACGGCCTCGTAGTCGGCGTCGGGGAAGTACGCCCGCGCCCCGGCCCCGCGCTCCACGGCGACCTCGTAGCCGACCTTCGCCAGCCGGTCGGCCACGTCGGGCGTGACGGCCACGCGGTGCTCGCCCGGCGCGGTTTCGTTCGGGACCCCGATGGTACCAGCCATAGCTCAGCAGGTTTAGTCCGCCACTAGATACGATGCAGCCGCGATTCGTGCAACGGGAAATGCTGTGTGCGGCGAGATAGGCGTGAGGTCTCCCACAAGCAGAGGCTATCCGGTTGTCGCTGCCGCTCCCGGCGCGCTGGGGTTGGAGGTGCCGGGGAAGCCGGCCTAGAGGTCAGGCGTTTATGCCGCGCATCGTCCGGTATGCGTATCATTGACGCGTAGCCTATCCACCCCATCCCTCCCACCGATCAGCGAGGCATTTCTCATGGCACAGACCGTCTACCACGTCGTTCCCAGCGGGGACGAGTGGGCCGTCAAAAAGCAGGGGGCCGAGCAGGCCTCGCGCGTGGCCGCCACCCAGCAAGAGGCCGTCGCGCACGCCGAGACCTTCGCTCGGCGGCAGGCCCCGAGCCGCGTCGTCGTCCACGGCCCGGACGGCACGATCGAGTCCCAGCACTCGTTCGATCCGGGGGCCCGCGAGGAGCGCGCGTGGACCGCGCTCCTGACGACGCCGCCCGTGCTGACGGGCCTCGCGCTCGCGCTCGGCCTCGGCGGCCTCGTGTGGTTCCTCCGCCGCGACTGACCGACCGGGATTTAGCCGTGAGGTGCCCGAGGAATGCGGGCGTGGGACTTGACCCGCGCGGCAGGCTGAGACGGCCCCGGCGTATGTTGCCGGAGCACGGCCTCTCCACTTTCCTCTACTCGACCGCCTGCTATGTTCTTCTCCTCGTGGGGCGCGCTCGTCCACATCCTCGTCGTCGGCACGCTCGGCTACGTGGCGCTCGTCTTCCTGCTGCGGATCTCCGGCAAGCGGACGCTCTCGAAGATGAACGCCTTCGACTTCGTCGTCACCGTCGCCCTCGGCTCGACGTTCGCCTCGATGATCCTCTCGCAAGACACCGCGCTCGCTGACGGCGTGGTGGCACTCGGGCTTCTGGTGGGGTTGCAGTACGTCATCACCTGGCTCTCGGTGCGCTCGGACGCGTTCCAGAAGCTGATCAAGTCCCAGCCCACCCTCCTCTTCTACCAGGGCCGCTTTCTCGATGACGCCATGCGGCGCGAACGCGTCTCTACTGAGGAGATTCGGACGGCCATCCGCGCGAGCGGAAACCCCGGCACCGAAGAGACCGCCGGGGTCGTGCTCGAGACCGACGGGACGATGAGCGTCTTCCAGAGCCTCCCCCCGGACGATGTGCACGCAGCGCTCGCCAACGTCGCAGGAACCGAGAAGCTCGACTCTCTCGACCCCGGCCAGAGGCGCAGCCCGGTCGGGGGCTAGCCCAGACGCCGTCGGTCACCGGGGAGAGGGCGCGGGGAGGGCCGAGAGGTAGCGCGCGCGCAGCTCAGCGCACTCGGCGGCAGGCACGTTCGGCGCTACGCCCTGCACGGCGGTGTCAGCGCACAGCCTCAGCGACGGGGAGGCCCTCTTCCCGTGGACGTTCGCAAAGCCGAGCTTGAGCGGCACCTCGAGGTCCAGGTCGTCCACGAACACGAGAGGGCCGGGACCCGAGGCCCCGGCTGCGAGGACGGCTACGAGCGTGGCCTTCGTCCCTGGCAGGTCCCGCACGCGCACGTTCCTGAACCCCACGACGTTCTTCCTGCCGCGCCCCACGAGGTACTGTACGTCCCCGTTCAGGAACACCTCCACGTCATCGAAGAACAGGCCGTTCGAGTTGCCGGAGTAGAGACCGGGCGATGGCTTGTCGTCGAAGAGCACGACGCCGTTGCGCGCCCAGAGCCGGTCGGCACGGCCGTTGAAGGGGCGCTGGTAGCCCGAGCCGCGCAGGTCGAAGTAGAACCCGTCGATCTTGACCGCGCTGCCGCGGAAGGAGAGGAGGCCGTCGAAGGGCTGCCGGAATATATTAGGCTTGCCCTCCACGACAACGAGGTTCCGAGCCATCGTCGCGACGGGTTTGCCGTCAGGGCCTTTTCTGGGACACGTCACGCCGGCGTGCCAACTGAAGCCGGTGAGGGTGACGTTCGTCCAGTCGCCATCGGTGCAGTAGACCAGGTGGCCCAGCGGGGCGTCGCCGAGGCGGACGTTGCGGAGGGTCCAGCGCCCTGCCCCCGTCTCGAACTGAGGCTCTCCCGCCGCGAGGAGGGGGGCGGAGTAGCCGGTGATCCCGACGTTTTCGACGACGACGACGGCCGACGTGTCTACCTCAACGCCGTTCTGGTTGTGGACGGCGAAGCCGACATTGGTCGGGGTATTCCGAAAGATGTTTTTGTCCTCTTCCGACTTGAGGAGGCGGTAGCCCCGTTCCTGCCCGGCTACGTTGCCGTCGAGCACGAGGTCCTGGAGACCGAGCGCGCGCGCGCGCGGGGCCGCGTAGATCGCGGTCTGCACACTGCGGAGTGCGATCTTCGCGGGGTAGCTCGCCGGCACCCCGGCCGGTAGCGGCCGGCCCTTTCTGGCCTCAGCCCACTCGGCCGCCGTGTTGGGGAGCGCGAGCAGCCGGGTCGGGCATTCCACGAGGCGCACCGGGCGGTAGGTGTTGCCGAGGTCGTCGGTCTCCTCAGCGAGGACAGTTCCACCCACGCCAGCGAGCGTCACACCATCCGGCACGACGAGCGAGCCATAGTAGCCGTAGTCGCCGCACGCGGGGAACAGGATCACTGTAGCCGATCCGGGATCGGCTGAGCGGCGCAGGCGGGCGACGTTCAGAATGTGCGCCAGGAGCGGCTGGTAGTCCCGGTCAGCGTTCGGCACCACGTTCCACCACGAGACGTCAAGGGTGTCGGTGACGGCGGTACGCTCCCAGCGGGTGTCGGACGTGGCGTAGCGGTAGGTGAGGCGCGTCACGCAGGACTCCGGCCGGTAGCCGGCAGCCTGGCACACGCTCTGGAAGCGCTGGAAGCGGTCCTGGAAGGTCCCCTCGCGGTAGTTGAAATAGGGTATCGGAGGCTTGGGGTTGAAAAACTCGTGCCCGTGCAGGAGGCTATCGCTGAGGGCCATCAGCACACGCCCGTCCGGGGCGATGATCTCGGCGCGCCCGGTCCCATAGATCGTGTTCGGGTGAATCCCGATCCGCCGCGCACCGACGGAGAGGCTGACCGTCACCGGCTCCGACTGGTGCTCCGGTGGGACGAGGCAGAGGCCGCCGTCGGGCAGGCAGCCGGAGTCGGTCTGAGCAAAGCCGGGCGGAGGGCTGGACTGTCCGAGGGCGACGACGGGGACGAGCCAGAGACAGAGCAGCGCGAGCAGCGCGCCGTGCCCGGCGCGGAGCGAGGCCCCGGTGTGAGGGTGGCGCGACGGACGGGCGGCAGAGAGAGGCATGGCGGCTAGAGGCAGAGTGAAAGAGGCTGCACTACGCTGGTCCCTGCAACTTGTTTGCCAACGGCCGCGCGTCACAGCCCCAGCGCGTCGAGCAGGGCTGCGTCCTCGGCTGCGAGCCGCCCGGCGGCGCGGTCGGCGACGAGGGCGGAGACGAAGAGCGTGCCGTAGACCCCGAGCGCGGTGTCGCTCCGCTTGGCGTGCTCGTTGAAGAAGGCGACGACCTCGGCGTTGCGCGCCTCCGGCCCGACGTAGAGGCCGCGCGGCCCGAACGGCCCCGGCGGAGCCTCGGCCGGGAAGCTCTTCTCCGGCTCGAAGAGCTTCTGCCCGAAGTGGCAGCCGACGCACTGCGTCGGGCTGCGGAGCGGGCGCGGTGCGGTCGCCGTGGCGGGGGCGAGCGCGCCGTCTTTCCCGTAGACGAAGAAGTCCCAGAACCCCTCGGCGCGCTTGCGCATCACGGTCGTCTCGGCGAGGGCACCGCCGACGCGGTGCTCGCCGACGAGCGCGGTTCCAATGGGGTAGACGAGCCGCGCGCCGTTTTCGTGGTAGCCCGCGAGCGCCGCCCGGAGGCTCGGCATCGGGACGAAGACGTGCCGCCGCGCGTTCGTCATCACCCCGTCGATCTCGACCTCCAGCCAGGCCGAGTCGCCCGCGGCATACGGCACCTCGGCGCGGAACGCCGGCAGCGTCGGCGGGAGGCTACGGGCCTCGGCATAGGTCCGGTCGAAGAAGGCGACCAGCTCGTCCCAGTCGAGCGCGGCGTCGCCGTCGGCGTTGGCGCTGTCGAGCGCCGCGCGCCACCGGGGGTCGAGGGCGTCGGGGTGCAGGCGGAAACCGCCCTCGGCCGAGAGCAGCCCCGCCTCGAACGCGTCGCCGCCCTCGGGGCCGAGGTACGAGCCGAAGTAGAAGCGCAGCAGCCGCTCCGGATCGCGCTGGTCGAGGTCGAGCCGGAGACCGTCGGCGTCTCCACCGGCGGTGCATCCGGCCAGGAGGGAGAGGAGGGAAAAGAGGGAGAGGAAAGCAGGGAGGGAAAGGAGAGGGGCAGTAGACTTCCTCACCTGTGTCCTCCCCTGACCTCTTCCGCTCTTCCGCTCTTCCGCTCTTCCGTTCCTACGCTCGTTCATCCCTGCCCCCTTGAAAGCTGCGCCAGGTAGGCGCGGGCGCGCTGGTCGCCGGGGTCGAGGGCGAGGAGGCGTTCGAACATCCGCCGGGCGTCGGCGCGGCGGCCGAGCTGGAGGTAGGCCACGCCGAGGTTGCCGTAGGCGGGCGCGTAGTCGGGCCGCGCCTGGGCGGCCGCCTCGAACTGCGCCACGGCGCGCTCGGGCTGCTCCGTCAGCAGGTAGACCGAGCCGAGGTTGACCCGGGCCTCGGCGAAGAGCGGGTCGAGCCGGACGGCGGCGGCGAGCGCTCCTTCGGCCTCGGCGGTGCGGCCGGCCTGGAGGTGGAGGAAGCCTAGGTTGTTCCACGCCGCCGGGTGGTGGAGCGAATCGGCATCGACGGCGGCTTCGAGCTGGGCGACGGCCGCGTCGGTCTGCCCCGTCGCGCTGAGGGCGTCGGCGAGCGCGATCCGGGCCTCGACGAGGAGCGGCTGCATCTCGACGGCGCGGCGGAGCGGGCCGAGGGCCGCCTGCGTCTCGCCCTGCCGGCTGCGCGCCAGGCCGAGCCAGTAGCTCGCCCACGCATCGTCGGCCGCGGCCGCGGCCGCCTCGCCGAGGGCGCGCTCGGCCGCCGCGAGCGAGTCCATCTCCAGGAGCGCCCGGCCGAGGGCGACGCGGGCGTCGGGACGATCGGCTCCGGCGGCGAGGCCGCGACGCAGCCCCGCGATGACCGCCGGGAGGTAGGCCGGGAGGCGGTGCTGTGTCTCGTAGAGCTGGAACGTGGCGAGCGCCGCTTCGAGGTCGGCCTCGCCGCCGGAGCGGGGCCGGCTGCCGGGGGCCTCGGGCGCGTCGCCGCCGAGGAGGTTCACGAGCGTGAACGGCTCGGTGCGCTCCGCCTCGCGCTCGATTGGGCCGGGCGGGCGGGCCGGCGGCAGCACGCGGCGGATCCAGTGGTCGGTGAACGAGACGTGCGGGATGTCGGACGTCCCGCCGACCCGCATGTGGCAGCTCACGCAGTCGCCCGTCATCGCCTCGGCGAGGGTGGCGGTGCCCGGCCGCTCGCAGACGGCCTCGTGTCCGGCGTCGCTCCCGTCGTGGCAGCTCCGGCAGGTCGCGTTGAAGGCGTCCGGGCCGAAGTCGGACGTGGGGCGGTGCGGGTCGTGGCAGGTCGTACACGTCATCGCGCTCTCCTTGTAGCATTCGCTGAGGGCGAGCCGGAGACCGTGCGAGGCGATCCCGAAGTCGTCGGGGTCCTCGATCCGGTCGAGGCGGGCGAAGACGCTGCGGTGGGCGGCGAGCGGGCGGCCGGGGCGGAAGGTGGTCGGGTCCTCGCCGGGGGCGAAGACGGTGATGCCTTCGAGGTGGCACTGCTGGCAGACGCCGAGCTGGAGGCTCCGCTCCAGCCGCGCCGGGTTGACGACGTCCTCCGCCTCGTCCGGCTCGATGCCGGCCAGCCGCGCCTCGACGTGCGCGCCGGCCGGGCCGTGGCACCGCTCGCAGGTGATCCCGAGCGGGAGGTCGGCGTAGTGGTTCTGGGTGAACGGCGTGTGCTCGGGGTTGCCGTCGTGGCAGGTCACGCACTCGAGGGTGGCCGGGCGGCTGAAGCGGCTGTTCGAGGTGCGGTAGCCCGGACTCATGTCCCACAGCGCGCGCTCGACGTACCACGTCAGCGGCATCTCGGTGACGAACCCGTTCTCGCGCATCAGGTAGGAGCGCGTCGCGTTGCCGCTGCCGACGACGTAGGCCGCGCGGTGGAGGCGCTCGTAGCTCACGCGCCCCTGCGCGTCGCGCCGGAACTCGCGCTGGAAGAGCGTGTCGCCCCGGACGAGGGCCTGGTAATAGTAGCCGCTCGCCTCGTTGAAGACGACGGGGCCGCGCCCCTCGGCGTCGAAGCGCTCCGGGGCCGTCGCCCGGTCGAAGCGCGAGACGGAGCGGCCCATGCCGGTGCGGTGGTAGCTCGCGTAGAGGTCCTCGTGGCACGAGGCGCACGCCTCGTCGCCGACGTAGGCCGCCTCGGCCACGGCGACGGTCTCCGCTTCCGGTGCCTGGCGGGCGCACCCCGCCCAGAGCAGGACGGTGACGAGCAGAAGCGGGACGGCAGCGCGCATCGAGGGTGGGATCGGACGGGCGAAGATACCAACGCCTCCGGCGCGCCGCAGGGCCTCTCGCCGTCCCCTCAACCCCCCGTCGCACTCGGATCGCCCTCCGGGCTCAGCCTCGCGCGACTGTCCCCCTCGTCGAGGGCAGGGCTGCTAAGTTCTCATCGTCTCAGATGCAAAGATGGTAGTCATTCCCGCGAAGGCGGGAATCCAGAAGGCGTGCTGGGCGCTCTGGATTCCCGAT
>JBBSMV010000134.1:0-8419 GCA_038232975.1 Rhodothermales bacterium | reverse complement strand
GAGACCTTCTTCTCCTGGAACGAGGTAACGGGGTTGTCCGGGACGGCGAAGGTCCAGAGCGCGTCGCCCCCCTCGACGTCCGGATCGATCCCCTCCCCACTCAGGGTGACGCTGCGTGTCGGCTCGTCGGGGTCGTCGCTCGTGACGGTGAGGAGGGCGGTATACCTCCCGGCGGCGGGCGGGGCGAAGGCGATCCGGACGGCGGCGGTGTCGGCTGTCGCCAGCGAGAGCGGGACGGTGCCCGCGTCGAAGACGAAGAAGGCGTCCCCACCGACCGAGATGTCCGAGACCGTGAGCACGCCGCGCCCCTCGTTGATGAGCTGGAGCGGCCAGAGGGCCTGGCTCCGGCCTCCGCCGTAGGGGTCTTCGATCCGCACCTCGCCGAAGTCGTGCGCGTCGGCCACGAAGCCGAGGCGCTGCAGGGAGAAGACCCCGAGCGCCCGGAGCGGAATCTCGACCGTCGCGTTCGCCACGTCGTTCGTCGTGAATGAGAGCGTGGCGTCGAAGAGGCCGTAGCTCGGTGCCAGGAAGAAGACCTCGATCCCGGCACTCTCACTCGGCTCGAGTGTGAAGGGATCAAACTCGCCGGTAAAGCCGGGGTCGCCCGTGATCATCCCCGCGCCGATTTCGAGCGGGGCATCCTCCGTGTTCGTAATCGTAAAGCCCATCCCGACGGGCAGGTCGTTGTCTACGACCCCGAAGTCGAGCACGTCCACGTCGTCGGTGTAGACGGGCGTGCCCTCGGTGCTGAGGTCAATTTTGTAGATCACGTCGTCGAACCCGCCCGGCTCGTCCATCACGGCGTAGAGGTAGCGGCTCCCGTCGTAGGCGAGGCCGCGCGGGCGGCCCGCCCCGGTCGGCACGTCGAGCGTGTCGAGGACGTTCCCGGCGCGGTCGAGCTTCCAGAGCACCTCGATGTCGCTGCCGGAGTCGTCGCCGACGTTGTCGGTCCAGAGCGTGCCGTCGCCGAGGAACGCGATCCCGCCGGGCTGGGTCGAGGGGAACGGGATGACTTCGAGCACGCTGCCGTCGGCGGGGTTCACGCCGACGAGCGAGGCCTGCTTGTCGGGATAGGCGTTCGCTACCCAGAGCGTGTCGGCGCGCCAGGCCAGCCCGTTCGAGAGCTGGCTCGGCGCGGGGATCTGACTGAGGATCGCGCCATCGGTGCTCACGCGGAACAGCTCGGGCGTCGAAGTGAAGCTCTCGCTCACCCAGAAGGCCGCCCCGTCCCACGTCACCCCGAGCGGTGTGAAGCTGCCCGCAATCGAAACCGTCGAGACGACCGAGCCGTCGGCGGGGTCGATCTGCAAGAGGCGCGGTTCCGAGGACGAGCGGACCGCTGCCCAGAGGAAGCCGTTGTGGTAGTCGAGGCCGTGGAGCGAAGGGTTGCCGGCAATCTCAAAGAACTCGATGTAGGTCTGGGCGCGGGCAGGGCCGGCGAGAAGCAGGCCGCCGAGCAGGAGCGAGGTAACGAGGCGCATAGCGGCGGGGGTTGATAGCCTTCGCAGATGGTGCCTCAACATACTCTTCACAGTCCGCTCTGTCAAGGCGCGTTCGGCGCGTTCGGCGCACGAGCGAACCAGCGGGCTGCCTAGCCCGTTAAGGGAGGCGGAGGTCGCCTGCGGGCGGCCTGTCATGTCTCTCCTCTCATCTCTCCCTGCAACCGCCATGAGCTCCTCCCTTACCTCTCACCGAGGCGTATCCCTCGTCCTCCCGCTCGCGCTCCTCCTCGTGCTGCCCGCCTGCTCCACGGCGGAGCGCGCCGCCGACACGACGGTAGACGTAGCCGAGGACGTCGGCGACTTCGCCGCTGACGTCGGCGAGACCGTCTACGACGCCGCTGGCACCGCCTGGAACGGCGTGACCGACCTCTTCGACGACGATAGCGAGCTCGACGCCGCCGCGCTCGTGCGCCCGACCTCAGCCGGCTCGGCGCAGGGTACCGTCCGCTTTCACGAGATGGATGACGCCCTCCGAGTCACCGTCAGCCTCCGCGACCTCGACCCTGGGATGCACGGCTTCCACATCCACATGAACCCCGCGTGCGGCCCCGCTGACACCGACGGCGACGGGCAGATGGACCCGGCCGGAGCCTCCGACGGGCACTGGGACCCCATGAACACGAACAACCACGGCGCGCCAACCGACGCCATGAGCAACAAGCACCTCGGTGACCTCGGCAACGTCGAGGTCGGGACCGACGGGACGGTGACGACGACGTTCACCGTCGAGACCTTCGACGGCGACTACGACGTGGAGGACCACGCCATCGTCGTCCACTCCGGCCGCGACGACCTCGAGACGGACCCCTCCGGCGGTTCCGGCACACCCGTAGGGTGCGGCGTCATCATGGGCCGGTGATTGGGTTTGAGTGGGCGGGGGTGCTCCTTGTTTCAGGATTGAGCTACTCCCACACGCCCATCCTCCCACACCTCCGCACGCGCCTCTTCCTCATGCGTGCCCGCTGCCACGATGCCGGCAGCGGGCGCGCGTAGTTTAATCCGACCTACCCTGTCCTCGACCCATGCCGAAGGAGACCCCGACGCTGTTCCCGCTCTCGAAAGAGCAAAAGAAGGAGCGCCGGAAGAAGGCCGCCACGCCGCTGATGCGGCAGTACTGGAAGATCAAGGACCGCCACCCCGGTGCGCTCCTGCTCTTCCGCATGGGCGACTTCTACGAGACCTTCGAGGAGGACGCCCGCGTCGTCTCGGACGTCCTCGGGATCACCCTCACCAAGCGCTCCAACGGCGCGGCTGAGGACGTGCCGCTGGCCGGGTTCCCCTACCACGCGCTCGACCAGCACCTCCCGAAGCTCGTCGAGGCCGGCTACCGCGTCGCCGTCTGCGAGCAGCTCGAGGACCCCAAGCAGGCCCGCACCGTCGTCAAGCGCGACGTGGTCGAGGTCGTCACGCCGGGGGTCTCGTTCCGCGACGTCCTCCTCGCCCCGAAGCAGAGCCACTACCTCGCCGCCGCCGTCTGGGGCCGCGAAAGGGGGGAGACGGGCCGCGTCGGGTTCGCGTTCCTAGACGCCACGACGGGCGAGTTCTTCGTCGCGGAGGTCCCCGAGGCGCGCTTCGAGGATCTGCTGCTGACGGTCGGCCCGGCGGAGCTGCTCGTCGACAAGCGCCAGAAGGACGAGGCCCGAGCGATCCGCGGCGCGCACTTCGCGCTCACCCCGCAGGAGGACTGGGTCTTCGGCTACGACTTCGCCTACGAGACCCTGCTGCGGCACTTCCAGACCCACTCGCTCAAGGGCTACGGGGTCGAAGACCTCCGCCTCGGCCTCGTCGCCGCCGGCGCGGCGCTCTACTACCTCGGCGAGACCCAGAAGGGCCGCGTCCCCCACGTCCGCCGCATCCAGCGCTACCAGGCCGACGACTACATCGCCCTCGACGCGCAGACCAAGCGCAACCTCGAGCTCGTCTCGTCGCTCCAGGGCGGGCGCGACGGCTCGCTCATCCAGATCCTCGACCGGACGCTCACCCCGATGGGCGGGCGGATGCTTCGCGCCTGGCTGGTGCGCCCGCTCCGCTCGGTCGAGAAAATCCGGCAGCGCCTCGATGCCGTAGACGCCCTCTTCACCGGGGGCCGCCTCCGCCGGAGTCTCCGCGACGAGCTCCGGCACGTCGGCGACCTCGAGCGCCTCGCGGCGAAGGTCTGCACCGGGCGCGCCACGCCGCGCGACCTGGTGACCCTCAAGCTCACGCTCCGCCAGATCCCGCTCCTCAAAGGGGCGCTCGAAGGCGAAACCTGCGAGACGCTCGCCAAAGTCCGCGACGGCCTCACGCTCTGCACCGACCTGGTGGACCGCATCGGGGCCGCGCTCGTGGACGAGCCGCCGGCCAAGATGGACACCGGCGGCTACATCCGCACCGGCTACTCGGAGGAGCTCGACGAGCTGCGCACCGTGGCCTCCTCGGGCAAGGAGACGCTCGCCCGGCTCCAGGCCGAGGAGAGCCGGCGAACCGGCATCCCGAGCCTCAAGGTCGGCTACAACAAGGTCTTCGGCTACTACCTCGAAATCACGAACGCCCACAAGGACAAGGTCCCCGAGGACTACATCCGCAAGCAGACCCTCGTCAATGCCGAGCGCTACATCACCCCGGCGCTCAAGCAGTACGAGGAGCGGATCCTGACGGCCGAGGAGCGGATGGTCGAGCTCGAGGGCCAGCTCTTCGCCGAGCTGCGGATGGAGGTGGCCGAGGCCGTCGAGCCGGTGCAGCGCAACGCCCGCTTCCTGGCGCTCTTGGACGTGTTCTGCGCCCTGGCCGAGGTCGCCGAGCAGCACGGCTACGTCCGGCCCGAGGTGGACGACGGCGACGCGCTCGACGTCACCGACGGCCGGCACCCGGTCGTCGAGCAGGCGCTCCCGGCGGGCGAGGCGTTCATCCCCAACTCGGTGCATCTCGACCGGGAGCAGCAGATTCTGATCATCACCGGGCCGAACATGGCGGGCAAGAGCGTCGTGCTCCGGCAGGTCGGGCTGATCGTGCTGCTGGCGCAGGTCGGGGCGTTCGTCCCGGCGGCGCGCGCCCGCGTCGGGGTGGTGGACAAGATTTTCACCCGCGTCGGGGCCTCGGACAACCTGGCGGCCGGCGAGAGCACGTTCCTCGTCGAGATGAACGAGACGGCGAGCATCCTCAACAACGCGACGCCGCGCTCGCTGATTCTGCTCGATGAGGTCGGGCGCGGGACGAGCACCTTCGACGGGCTCTCGATCGCGTGGGCCGTGGTCGAGCACCTGCACGAGCGGTCGGAGGTCGCCGCCCGGACGCTCTTCGCCACGCACTACCACGAGCTGAACGCGCTGGCCGAGCGGCTCGGCCGGGTGCGCAACGCGCGCGTGCAGGTGCAGGAGCACGACGGCAAGGTGATCTTCCTCCGCACGCTCGTCCCCGGCGGGGCCGACCACTCCTACGGCATCGAGGTGGCGCGCATGGCGGGCCTGCCCGAGGCCGTGATCCGCCGGGCAAAAGAGGTGCTGCGCCACCTCGAAGCCCACAACGTCGCCGAGGAGATCGCGCCCGAGGGCGCGCCGTCGGACGTACCGTCTCCCTCGGGCGACGGCGCGATGCCGGAGGCGAAGCCGGCGTCCACGGCGTCCGTCGCCCCGCCCGAGCCGGCGCTCCCGGCCGCCGCCGAGGCCGACCCGGTGCTCATCGAGATCATGGACCGCCTGGCCGGCCTCGAGCCGGACCGGATGACGCCGATCGAGGCGCTGATGGCGCTCGCCGAGATCAAGCGGCTGGCCGAGGGCTAGCCCGGCGGCCGGAGCGGGTCTACGACCTCTAGCTCCTCGATCCACTCGAAGTCGCGCACGTTATGGGTGACGAGTGGAACGTCGAGGAGGGCAGTCGAGACGGAAATCTCTGTGGCCTCGCGGTCGAAGAACGTCGCGAGCGCCGCTGCCTGCTCATGGGCGAGGTCGTGATAGCCGAAGACCTCGATCCGGCTGATTTCGGAGACGTAGAGAGGGGCGTCGCCCAGCGACCGCAGGAAGGCTAGAACGCGCCGGTGCTCGGGAGCGGCGGGCTTCGTCGCATAGATCAGAATGTTGCTGTCGAGGAACATGGTCGGTAAGTTAGCGAGCGGAGCGTCACGTAACGTATTATGACGCTGACTTCCTTTTCCACTGCGAACATCCCGACATCGCATGTCACGCACGTACAAAGCTGTCCTCTCAGGCGATGGCATTCGCTGGCTCGGCGAAGTGCCGGAGGCGGTGAAGCGCGGCAGCGAAGTCCCTGTGGAAGTTGTCGTGGAGTCGGAGCCTAGCCTGCGGATGACCCGCGGCGAGCGGGTAGCCGCACTCTTCGAGGAGCTGGCGGCGACGGACCCGTTCCGGGAGATCGAGGACCCGGTGGCGTGGCAGCGCGAGCTCCGGGAGGAGCGCCCGCTGCCGGGGCAAGACAGGGAGTAAAGCCGCTCTCTCTGCCGCCGACCCGAGCCGGATGACGCCAATGGAGGCGCTGATGGCACCCGCCGAAATCAAGCGGCTCGCCGAAGTGTATCCCTCAAGTAGTCTCTCAAGAGGAGACCCGGAGGGTAGAGTCGGTCTCCGCTCCTCTGTTTACCCTGGCCCCCGAATCCATGATCGAAGGCAAGGTCGCCGTCATTGTGCCGGCTGCCGGTGCGGGGCGGCGGCTCGGCGGCGAGCGCAAGCAGTTCCGCAGGCTCGGCGGCGCGCCGGTCCTCGCGCGGACGCTCGAGGTCTTCGAGCGGCACCCGGCCGTGGACGCGCTCGTCGTCGTCGGGCCGCCGGGCCAGGCGGAGGCACTGCGCGAAGCGTTGCAGGCACACGGCCTCGCCAAGCTGCACGCCGTCGTCGGGGGCGGGGCGACGCGGCAGGCCTCGGTCGGCCTCGGCCTCGCCGCGCTCCCGGCCGCGACGGAGATCGTCCTCGTCCACGACGCCGTCCGCCCGTTCCTGCCGGCCGACCGGCTGCGCGCCGTCATCGAGGCGGCCCGCGCGCACGGAGCCGCCGCCCTCGCCATTCCCGGGGCCGACACGGTGCGGCACGGCGAGGCCGCCTCCGGGGCCACCGCCTCCGGCGAGACGGTCTTCGGCGAGACCGTTCCGCGCGACGGCCTGTGGCGGATGCAGACCCCGCAGGCGTTCCGCGCCGACTGGCTCCGCGCCGCTCACGCCGCCGCCGACCCCGGATCGGGTCCGGGGCAGGCTGTGACCGGCACCGACGAGGTCGCGCTCGTGCAGCGCCTCGGGCACGCCGTCCGCCTCGTCGAGGGCAGCGCGCTCACCTTCAAGATCACCACGTCGGCCGACTGGACGCTCGCCGAAGCGCTCTGGCCCGTTTGGGAGAACGGGCGAAAGGGGGAGAGAGGGCAGGGGAGGAAAACGTAGCGCGGAAGCCGCCTCCGTACCTTCCGCTCTTCCTGTCCTCCGCTCCTCCGCTCTTCTCGTGCGCATCGGCATCGGCTACGACGTCCACCGGCTCACCGAAGGCCGGCGTCTCGTCCTCGGCGGCGTCACCATTCCTCACGACCTCGGCCTCGATGGGCACTCCGACGCCGACGTGCTCGTCCACGCCGTCATTGACGCGCTCCTCGGCGCGGCAGCGCTCGGCGACATCGGCCAGCACTTCCCTGACACCGACGCCGCGTGGAGAGGAGCCGACAGCCTGGACCTGCTCGCGCACGTGGCCCGGCTCGTCGGCGAGGCCGGCCACCGGGTCGGGAACGTGGATGCCGTCGTCGTGCTCCAACGCCCGAAGCTCCGCCCGCACATCGCCGCGATGCGGGCCAACCTCGCGCGCGTGCTCGGGATCGGGACCGGGCAGGTGTCGGTGAAGGCGACAACCGGAGAGCAGATCGGCTTCGCCGGGCGCGAGGAGGGGGCCGCCGCTCACGCCGTCTGCCTGCTGGTTTAAGTTTCTGGTTCCTCGTTTCTGGTTTCTCGTTAGGCGTATCCGGTCGCTTGGGGTCAACTAGAAACTGAAAACTAGAAACCGCCTTCATGGCAGAGCTGCTCAACGACATCGTCGTGTGGATGGAGACCCTCTCGCCGCTGTGGGTCTACGCGACCGTCTTCGCCGTGGCCTACGTCGAGAACGTCGTCCCACCGATCCCCGGCGACATGGTGGTCGTCTTCGGCGGCGTGCTCGTCGGCCTCGGCCGCGTCGAGTTCGTCCCGGTGGTGCTGGTCGCTGCAGTGGCCGGCGCGCTCGGGTTCCTGTCGATGTACGCCGTCGGGCGCAGGGTCGGCGAGGCCGTGCTCGATCCGAACCGGCTGCGCTGGATTCCGAAAGGGGCGGTGTGGAAGGTGAAGGGCTGGCTGGAGCGCTACGGTCTCGGCGTGGTCGCGGCGAATAGGTTTCTGAGCGGCGGGCGGGCGGTGATCGCGCTCTTGGTGGGCGCGGCGCGGATGCGGCCCGGCCCGGTGGCGCTCTGGGCAACGGTCAGTGCCGCCGTGTGGTGCGCCCTGCTCGCTGGGCTGGGCGTAGCTGTCGGCGCGCAGTGGAAGGTCATCGGGGTGTGGCTCGCGCGCTACGGGCAGATCGTCACCGCGCTCCTCGTCGTGGGAGGCGGGCTGGCGCTCGCGCTGCGGGCGCGGCGGAAGCGCGCGTCTGCCCGAATCGCTCAAAGAAACAGCGAAGACCCTCAAACGGGCGGGATCGGCGGCTCCGGGAGTTGACAGAGGGGCGCGCGGCTCGCTACCTTATGCGTCTGTCACGTTCTGCCGCGCCCGTAAGCTCCGCTGGGCAAGCTGGCGTAGCTCAACTGGTAGAGCAGCTGATTTGTAATCAGCAGGTTGGGGGTTCGAGTCCCTTCGCCAGCTCACGCGGCCGCGCGGACAGGCAACGCTGGAGACAGTCCTGGGCAGGTGGCCGAGTGGTTAAAGGCGACAGACTGTAAATCTGTTCTCATACGAGTACGGAGGTTCGAATCCTTCCCTGCCCACG
>JBBSMV010000133.1:0-8431 GCA_038232975.1 Rhodothermales bacterium | reverse complement strand
GGAGGCCCTCGGCACTGCTCGCTGGGAAACTAAAGCGGCGGCCTCGCCGTCAACGCGGCATGGCGCTGATGGACGAGGTACGGGAGCGGATCGCCGCCGAGCAGTTCGAGCTCTCGAAACACGCCGTTGACCAGAGCATTCTCCGTCGAATCAGCGTTCAGGAGCTGCGCGAAGCCATAGCCCGTGGTGAGGTGATCGAGGACTACCCGGAGGACAAGTACGGCCCGAGCTGCTTGATCTACGGCAGAACAGCGGCTGGCAGGCCGCTACACGTGCAATGCAGCTACCCGTCGCGCCCGCCGATCAAGGTCGTCACGGTGTACGAGCCGGATCCATCCCGGTGGGCCGATTTCAAGGAGAGGAGGCGAGAATGAGAGAAAGAGAAGAGGTCTTGGTAGAGAAGCGCGTGCGCTACACCCTGGAGTACGAGGGACAGGTCTACATCATAGAGAATGTGCCGGCCCGCGTGGACGCCGAGACGGGAGAGCAGTACTTCGCTCCCTCGACGGTGGAGCGGCTGCAGCAGACCATTCTGGAGAAAGCGAAGCCGGACCGGGTGATTGAGACGCCGGTGTATGACTACAGCGAGAGGGCCGCATGACTCGGCCGCCAGGCGGAAGGCGCGCGCCGCTGCGCCCGGAGCGCGACGGGGAGGCCCTCGGCACTGCTCGCTGGGAAACTAAAGCGGCGGCCTCGCCGTCAACGCGGCATGGCGCTGATGGACGAGGTACGGGAGCGGATCGCGAGCAGGTCTTCTTTAACGCCCCGCTCGTTGCGGCATCCGATGCAGCACACTCGGAGCAGGAGGAGCGATTCTACGTGCTTGGACAGACCGACGCGGGCCGCCGCCTCTTCGTGGTCTTCACGCTCCGAGGCGAACGTATCCGCGTCATCTCAGCGCGTGACATGAGCCGGAAGGAGCGCGCCCTCTACGACGGAGCTTGACCCCCCTCACCAGCGACCAGGATCATGCCTAAGCACGTCCCACGATTCGACTCCGAGCAGGAAGAGCAGGACTTCTGGTCCGAGCAGGATTCAGCCGAGCTCGTTGACTGGTCTAAGGCGGAGCGGGTCGTCTTCCCGAACCTGAAGCCTTCTACCAAGACGATCTCCGTCCGGCTGCCGGAGCACCTGCTCTACAGCCTGGAGCTGCTTGCCAACAAGCGCGACGTGCCGTACCAGTCCCTGCTCAAGGTGTTCCTGTCTGAGCGGGTAGAGCGCGAGCTGCGGAGGCGCGGCGGCGGCCCTCCGGCTGGGGAGACGGCGTGACCCTCGCCAGCGGAGGCCGTCCCCGGCTGCCGGTCCACAATAGAGCGAAAAGCCAACGGCTAACAGCCCAAAGCTCCCTTGCGCTCGGCCGCATTGTTTCGTATCTACGGCCTGCTCGCTCAACCTCTTACTCCCACCCAACCTCCGACCATCGTGCCTTTTGCTCTTCGCTTCCGCCGCAGCCTGAGCGCCGCGCTTCTCTGCCTCATCCTCCTCGCCGCCGCGCCGACGGCCGACGCGCAGCACGCCGAGGCCCGCGTGCCCGGCGAGCTCATCGTCCGCCTCGCCCCCGGTGCCGACATCGCCGACCTCACGGCGGCCCCGAGGCTCGCCGCTGAGCACCTCGCCGCCCGGCGGCTGCTCGTGCCGGCGCTCGGCATCTGGCTCGTCGCCTACGACGAGGCCGGCCGCAACGACCTCGCCGCGCGCGCCACGCTCGACGCCGTGCGACGGGTGCCGGCCGTCGCCGTGGCGCAGTTCAACCACGCGGTCACGCTCCGCGCCACGGCACCCGACGACGCGCGCTTCGGCGAGATGTGGGGCCTCAACAACACCGGGCAGCAGGGCGGCACGCCCGACGCCGACGTGGACGCGCCCGAGGCGTGGGACCTCGTCCCCGGCGGCACGACGGCCGCCGGCGACCGCGTCGCTGTCGCCATCGTGGACTGCGGGTTCGACCTGAACCACCCCGACCTCGACTACTGGCGCAACATGGCCGAGACCCCCGGCAACGGCGTGGACGATGACGGCAACGGCTACGTCGACGACGTCAACGGGTGGAACGCCTACGGCAGCAACGGGAACATCTCCTCGTGCAGCCACGGCACCCACGTCGCCGGGACCGCCGCCGCGCGCGGCAACAACGGCAGCGGCGTGACCGGGGTGAACTGGGACGCCCAGCCCGTCGCCATCCAGGGGTCCTCGGGCAACGAGTCCACGGTCGTCGAGGCCTACGGCTACGCCCTCGCGCTCCGCACCCAGTACGACGCCACGGGCGGGACGAGGGGCGCGTTCGTCGTCTCGACCAACTCCTCCTTCGGCGTCGACTATGGCGACCCCGACAACTACCCGATCTGGTGCGGGTTCTACGACGACCTCGGGGCCGCCGGCATCCTCTCGATGGGGGCCACGGCCAACATCAACATCAACATCGACCAGACGGGCGACGTGCCGACGGCGTGCCCGAGCGACTACATGGTCGCCGTCACGAACACGACGCGCGACGACCAGAAGAACAGCGGGGCCGCCTACGGCCTGACCACGATTGACCTCGGCGCGCCGGGCACCTCGATCCTCTCGACGACACCCGGCGGCAGCTACGGCACGCTCACCGGCACCTCGATGGCGACGCCGCACGTCGCCGGGGCCGCAGCCCTCGTCGTCTCGGGGATGAGTGGGGCGCGCCTCCAAGCGTACAAGGACAACCCCGCCGCCGTCGCCCTCGACATCAAGCGGGCGCTCCTCGAAGGCACCGACGACATCGGCCTCCAGACGGTCAGCGGCGGGCGGCTCAACCTCCGCGGCAGCCTCGAGCGCAGCTTCGACGACGACGACCGCAGCGACATCGTCGCCTCCAGCACGACGATCTCGAACCTCACCCTCACCGGCGAGCACCTCTACGTCCCCGCCGACGTCACGCTCACGCTCACCGGCGCGCTCACGCTCCGCGCCGACGCCGACGGCAACCCGTCATTCCTCATCGTGCGCGGCACCGTGCAGGGGACCGTCGCCCAGACGATCACCGGCGGCAGCGCCATCGTCCTGCGTCCCGGCGGCCAGAACCTGATCCAGGGCAGCAGCGGCGGCATTGACCTGGTGGCTACGGCTACGTCCCCGCTGACGGTCGCGCCCGGCGGCTCGGTCTCGTTCGCCTACGCGGTCGGGAACGCGACCCCGGCGGCGGTCTCGGGCGACTTCTACTTCACCGTGTCGCCCGGCGGGTTCGCCGGCCTCATCCGCTCCGGGACGGTCCCGGCGGGGCAGACGGTGAGCGGGACCTACACCCAGCCGGTGCCCCTGAGCGCGCCGCCCGGCACCTACACGTACACACTCAACGTCGGGCGCTTCGCGGCGGGCGTGGCCGTAGACACGGAGACCTTCACAGTCCAGGTCGTCGGCGCGGGCCGTACCGCCGACGAGGCGGCGGCGTGGACCGCCGGAGCATCCTCGCCGTGGACCCTCGTGGAGGAGGCCGCCGTGCTCGCGGCGAGCCGGAGCGAAGCGGCCGCCGAGCCCCTCGTGCTCGAAGCCTACCCGAACCCGTTCGCCGGCTCGACGACCGTCCGCTTCACCCTCGCCGAGGCGTCGGAGGTCTCGCTCGTCGTCTACGACGTGCTCGGGCGCGAGGTGGCGCACCTCGTCAGCGACGCGGCCGACGCCGGGCAGCACGCCGTCGTCTTCGACGGGAGCGGGCTGCCGAGCGGAGCCTACGTCGTGCGCGTCGCGGCCGGCGGGAACGTGCGGACGCAGCGGCTCACGCTGCTGCGCTAACGCATCGCGCATAGCCAGAGCGGGGCCGGCGGATCGTCCCGCCGGCCCCGCTCCGTCGGCTCCGGTCAGGTGAACGTCCATCACGCCGTTCTGTATAACGGGTAGGCACGGGGACCGTAGCTCTAGCCCTTGTCCTACACAGTCTTGTCCTACACAGTAGGGACACCATCACGGTAGGGACACCATGCATGGTGTCCCTACGATGGGGACATACCTCGCTCATCCCATTCTCCGGAAACGGCAGTAGCTCCTAGCTGTGGACACCTCCCTCGACCTCCTGCGCCCCGCCGTTTTTCAGGACCTGCCCGGCATCGTCGCCGGGTTCAGCACGCGGGCGGGCGGCGTGAGCGAGGCCCCGTTCGAGAGCCTCAACCTCGGCTTCTCCACGGGCGACGACGAGGCGGCCGTCCGCGAGAACCGCCGCCGGCTGCTCGCGGCGCTCGGGTTCCCGCTCGAGGCCCTCGTCACCGCCGGGCAGGTCCACGGCGTCCGCGTCGCCACGGTGAAGGAGCCGGGGCACGTCGCGCGCACCGACGGCCTCATCACCGACCGGCGCGGCCTCGCCCTCGGCATCCTCGTGGCCGACTGCGGGGCGGTCCTCCTGGCCGACGCCGGGGCGGGTGTCGTCGGCGCGTGCCACGCCGGGTGGCGCGGGGCCGCCGCCGGCATCCCGATCATGACCGTCGAGGCGATGCGGAAGCTCGGGGCCGAGCCCCTGCGGATGCGCGCCTGGGTCAGCCCGTGCATCGGGCCGGCCGACTTCGAGGTCGGGCCGGAGGTGGCGCGGCAGTTCGACGAGGCGCACGTGCAGACGCGTGCCGAGTGGGCCAAGCCGCACGTAGACCTCCCCGGCGCGATCGTCACGCAGCTCCTCAAGATGGGCCTGGACGAGGCGCACATCGAGACCGCCGGGTGCAGCACGTTCGACACGGACCGCTTCTTCTCCTACCGCGCCGACGGCGGGGCGACGGGCCGGATGATGGGCGTCATCGGCCTGACCGCATGAACCTGAGAGCATGAAAGTGTTGTCGCTCGGCTTGATCGCCGTGCTGTTCGTGGCGGCGGGCGTGCTGCACTTCGTGTGGCCGGGGGCCTACGTCCGCATCGTCCCGCCGGGGCTGCCCCTCCCGCTCGCGCTCGTCTATCTCAGCGGGGTCGCCGAAATCCTCGGCGGCCTCGGCGTGCTCGTCCCGCCGGCTCGGACGTGGGCGGGGCGCGGACTCGTCGCGCTTCTCGTCGCCGTGTTTCCGGCGAACGTCTACATGGCCCTTGCACCGGAGGCCGTCGGGATGCAGGGGGCGGAGGTGGGGCTGTGGGTCCGGTTGCCGCTCCAGCTCGTCCTCATCGCGTGGGTGTGGTGGGCGACTCAGTCCAAGAGGTGGAAAAGAAAGCAAAGAATCAGATTGACTTAGTTTTTTAACCTGGCGAGCTTGGTAGCTGGCAAAAGAGATGCGTAGCTTGGGGCAGACGCTTAAAAACGTGGCCGCCCCTGCCGATGGAGAAGATTGACGAGACCGACGCCCGGATTCTGGAGCTGCTCCAGCACCGGGGCCGCATCAAGCGGAGCGAGGTCGCCGAGGCCGTCGGGCTGTCCGTCCCGGCGGCGTCGGAGCGGATGCGGAAGCTCGAAGAGCGCGGCGTCGTGACCGGCTACCACGCCCGGCTCGACGCCCGGCGGCTCGGCTTCGACGTGGCGGCGTTCATCCGCGTCTCGTCGGCCGGCTCCGAGCACTACCCCGCCTTCATCGAGCGCGTCGCCGCGATGGAGGCGGTGCAGGAACTGCACGCGATCACCGGCGAGGGGTCGCACCTGCTCAAGGTGCGGGTCCGCAGCACCGCCGCGCTCGAACGCCTCCTCGCCGAGGTCCAGCAGCTCCCCGGCGTGCGCGGCACCCAGACCTCGATCGTCCTCTCGACGATGAAAGAGTCCTCGGCGCTCCCCGCCGAGCCGATGCCGCTTATAGCGCCCTCCGAAAACGGCCGATAACGCCCTCCCCGATCTACCCTTACCCCAACGCATCATGGCAGCCCTCGACGCTCACCGCACCCCCTACACCAACGGCTACCCGAACGGCAACGGGCACGCCCGCCTCGCCCCATTCGACATCCAGGAGATCTTCGGCGAGAAGGTATTCTGGTACAAGGAGATGAAGGCCCGCCTCCCGAAGGCGAGCTACAAGAAGCTCCGCGCCACCATCGAGCAGAGCGAGCCGCTCCCCGAGGACGTCGCCGACGCCGTGGCGATGGCGATGAAGGAGTGGGCCGTCGAGCACGGCGTGACCCACTACACCCACTGGTTCCAGCCGCTCACCGGGCGGACGGCCGAGAAGCATGACTCGTTCGTCACCCCCAACGAGGGCGGCGGGGCGGTCGCCGAGTTCTCGGGCGCGAACCTGATCCAGGGCGAGCCCGATGCCTCGAGCTTCCCCTCCGGCGGCCTCCGCGCGACGTTCGAGGCGCGGGGCTACACCGCCTACGACCCGACGAGCCCGGCCTTCATCATCGAGAACGCGAACGGCTCGACGCTCTGCATCCCGACGGCGTTTGCGTCGTGGACCGGCGAGGCGCTCGACCACAAGACCCCCCTCCTCCGCTCGATGGAGGCGCTCAACGCCGAGGCGACGCGCGCGCTCCACCTCCTCGGCCACACCGACGTGAAGCGGGTCTACGCCACGCTCGGGTCCGAGCAGGAGTACTTCCTCGTGGACGAGCGCTTCTACCTCGACCGGCCCGACCTCAGCACGGCCGGCCGCACGCTCCTCGGCGCGCCGCCCCCGCGCGGGCAGGAGATGGACGACCACTACTTCGGCTCGATCCCCGACCGCGTGCTGAGCTACATGCAGGAGGTCGAGAAAGAGCTCTACCGTCTCGGCGTCCCGGTCAAGACCCGCCACAACGAGGTCGCCCCGAGCCAGTACGAGATCGCGCCGATCTTCGAGAACGCGAACGTCGCCGCCGACCACCAGCAGCTCGTCATGATGACGCTCCAGCGCATCGCCCGGCGCTACGGGATGGTCTGCCTCCTCCACGAAAAACCCTTCGCCGGGATCAACGGCTCCGGCAAGCACTGCAACTTCTCGATGTCCACCGACGCCGGGACGAACCTCCTGGAGCCGGGCGAGACCCCGCACGACAACCTCCTCTTCCTCTTCTTCTGCACGGCCGTCCTCAAAGCGGTCCACGACTACCAGGGCCTGCTCCGCGCCTCGATTGCGAGCGCCGCGAATGACCACCGGCTCGGCGCGAACGAGGCCCCGCCGGCGATCCTCTCAGTCTTCCTCGGCGACCAACTCACCGACGTCTACGACCAGCTCCTCGACGAGGGCAAAGCGACCTCGAGCAAAGCGAGCGGCTTCCTCGGGCTGGGGACGCCCGTGCTGCCGCGCATCCCGCGCCACGCCGGCGACCGCAACCGGACCAGCCCTTTCGCCTTCACGGGCAACAAGTTCGAGTTCCGCGCCGTCGGCTCCAGCCAGTCCGTCAGCTTCCCGACCACGGTCTTCAACACGATTGTAGCCGAGGCCATCAGCGACCTCACGGCCGCGCTCGAAGCCAAGCTCGGCGGGAAGAAGCGGAGCAAGAAGGTCCTCGAAGCCGCCGTCTCCGAGGCCATCACCGAGGCGATGCGCGAGGCCCGGCCGATCATCTTCAACGGCGACGGCTACGCGGACGCGTGGCAGACCGAGGCGAAGGAGCGTGGCCTGCTCAACCTCAAGACGACACCCGAGGCCCTCGACGTGCTCTGCGACGAGCGCAACGTCGAGGTCTTCGAGAAGCACAGCGTGCTGACCCGGCACGAGCTCGAGAGCCGGCACGAGATCTTCACCGAGCAGTACGTGATGACCCTCAACATCGAGGCCGCCACGACCGAGAGCATCGCCCGGACGATGGTTCTTCCGGCAGCCATCCAGTACCTCTCCGACCTCGCCTCGACCGCCGGGTTGGGGGCCGACCTCGGCCTTGACTTCGGCGGCGTCAAAGAGACGGCGAAAGAGGTGGGCGCGCTCGTGGACGACCTCCGCACCGCGCTTGGCACACTCGGGAAAGCCCGGACCGCTGCCCAGAAGGCGAAGGACGAGGCGAAGGCCATGCAAGCGAAGGTGATCCCGGCGATGCAGGCCGTCCGCGCCGCCTGCGACGCGCTCGAACGGGTCGTCCCGGCCGACCTGTGGCCCCTCCCGACCTACAGCGAGATGCTCTTCGTGAAGTGATGTAGCCGTGGTCGACCGTAGGGTCACGATGCATCGTGACCCCATGCCGACACAATCGAAGCGCCCGCTCCAGCCCTGTGCCGGGGCGGGCGCGTTGCTTCTCCGGTCTTCCCGTCCTCCCCTCTCGCCGCGCCCATGTGCGTGCTCTTCGTCGCCCGCGACGTCCACCCTAGCTATCCTCTCCTCGTCGCCTCGAACCGGGACGAGGCGCACGACCGACCGACGGCCCCGGCGGCGTTCTGGCCTGATTGTCCCCGCGTGCTCGCCGGGCGCGACCTCCGCGCCGGCGGAACGTGGTTCGGGGCCACGACCGGAGGCCGGTGGGCGATTGTCACGAACATCCGCGCGCCCGAGTGGATGCACGGCCAGGCTCCCCGCTCGCGCGGCGCACTCGTCGCCGACTACCTCTGCGGCGACGCGTCCCCGGCCGACTTCGCCGCCCACGTCACGGCCGACCGAGC
>JBBSMV010000132.1:0-8614 GCA_038232975.1 Rhodothermales bacterium | reverse complement strand
CTGCCCGCCGGAGAGCTGCGAGATCTGCCGGTCCGCGAAGTCCTGCATCCCGACCTTTTCGAGCGCCCCGAGCGCTGCTGCCCGCTCCTTCTTGCCGGGTCGCCGAATCCAGCCGATCCGCCCGTACAGCCCCATCATCACCACGTCGAGCACGCTCGTCGGGAAGTCCCAATCGACCGAGCCGCGCTGCGGGACGTAGGCGGCGAGGTTGCGCTGCCGGGCATAGGGTTCACCGTAGATCAGCGTCTGCCCGGCCGCCACGTCGAGCAGCCCGAGCATCGCCTTGATGAGCGTCGTCTTGCCCGCCCCGTTCGGCCCGACGATGGCGAGCAGCACGCCCTCGGGCACGGCGAGGTCCACGTCCCACAGCACGGGCTTGTCGCGGTAGGCGACGGTCAGGTCGGTGACGTCGATGGCGTTCGGCATGGCGCTATCGCTCGGCGACCGGCTCGGCGGCGAGGGCGTTGACAATCGTGCTCACGTTGTGACGGATCATCCCGACGTAGGTGTCCGCGCCGGACCCGGCCCCACCGAGCGCGTCCGAGTAGAGGTTGCCGCCGATCTCGACCTCGAAGCCGCGCGCCCGGACGGCCTCGCGGACGGCCTCGATCGAGCGCGCCGGGACGGACGACTCGACAAACATCGCCGGGATGCGCCGCTCCGCGACGAACGCGGCGAGGTTCTGCACGTCGGCCGTCCCGGCCTCGGTCGCCGTTGAGATGCCCTGCAGGCCGCGCACCTCGAAGCCGTAGGCCCGGCCGAAGTAGTTGAAGGCGTCGTGCGCGGTGACGAGCACGCGCTGGTCCTCGGGCACGCGCGCGACCTCGCCGCGGACCCAGCGGTCGAGGCTGTCGAGCCGGGCGAGATAGGCGTCGGCGCGGGCACGGTAGCCCGAGGCGTGCGCCGTGTCGAGCGCGGCGAGCCGGTCGGCGACGGCCTCGGCGGCCTGCGCCCACATCGAGACGTCCATCCAGACGTGGGGGTCGTAGTTGCCGTCGAACGCCGGCGGCGCGACGAGCCGGGCACGGTCGATCTCGTCGGTGACGGCGGCGGCCTGATCGAGCCGGTCGAGGATGTCCACCATCTTGCCTTCGAGGTGGAGGCCGTTGTAGAAGATCACGTCGGCGTCGGTCATCCGGCGCATGTCGCCCTCGCTCGCCTTGTAGAGGTGCGGGTCCACGCCCGGCCCCATCAGGCCCTCGACCTCGACGCGCGCGCCGCCGACCTGCCGGGCGATGTCGGCGATCATGCTCGTGGTCGTGACGACGCGGACGGTCCGCTCGCCGAGGTCGCCGCGCGCCGCGCCCGCGTCAGGGCCGCAGCCGGCGAAAGGAAGAAGCAACAGGACCAGTAGCAGCTTGTGCATTAGACAGTCTCGACGTCGGTGATGAAAACGAACCGGGCGGCGGCGCGCCCGACGGTCTGCTCGGTGCCGTCCACCCGAAGTGTCAGCGGCCCGTCGAACGGAGCCACGGCGAGGATTTCGACTGGCGTCCGGGGATAGAGGCCGAGGCTGCCGACGTAGCGAAGCAGGTCGCCGTCGTGGTCGCTCACCTCGGCGACGGTGCCGCGCTGCCCGGCCTCTAGCTCGGCCAGCGGCGTCACCTCCCGCTCGGGAAGCTCCAGGTCGAGCGTCGGGATCGGCGCGCCGTGCGGGTCGGTCGTCGGGTTGCCAAGCGCAGCGGCGATACGGGCTTCGAGGTCTTCGGAGAGGACGTGCTCGATCCGCTCGGCCTCGGCGTGGACCCGGTCCCACGGCACCCCGAGCGCCTCGTGGAGGTAGAGCTCGACGAGGCGGTGGTGGCGGATCACTTCGAGCGCGATCTTCCGCCCCGCCTCGCTCAAGGCGACGCCGTGGTAGGGCTCGTGCGTGACGAGGCGGAGGTCGGCCAGCTTTTTCACCATCCCCGTCACCGAGGCCGCCGTCACGCCGCGCCGCTCGGCGAGGGCCGAGGTCGTCACCGCGGCCTCGCCCCGGCTGAGGTCGTAGATGGTCTTGAGGTAGTCCTCGACGGCCTGCGTCTGCACGGCGGCACGGTTTGAAGTTGACAAGTGCTAATATAATTATTAGCCATGCCTAAATCAAGCCTTTGCCGTACCACTACGAATTTCCTTCCATGCCATTTCGACGGCGTAGCGAGGAGAACGCGAAGCCTCGCCGCAGGCAACTCTCCCACGCTGAGGTTGTGCGAGGCCTCGAACGCGGGAGATTTCTCACTCCGTTCGAAATGACAAGTGGCAACGATACGGCCTCCACCTACGCGCTGCGCCAGCCCCAGACGATGCGCGGGCGGCCTGCGAGGTCGGCCTTGACCGCCGTATCCGCGTAGCCGCTCTCGCTGAGCAGACCGCGGACCGCGCCCGCGTAGTCGGCGTGGGTCTCGAAGACGATCAGGCCGCCGTCCTTGAGCACGCGCGCGGCGTGGCCGGTGATGGCGCGGTAGTGCAGCAGGGGGTCGTCGCCGGTGAAGAGCGCGCCGGGCGGCTCGAAGTCGCGGACCTCGGGCGCGAGTGAGGCCGCCTCGTCATCGGGGATGTAGGGCGGGTTGGCGACGAGCGCGTCGAAGCAGGCCGGGACACCGTCGGCGAAGGCGGGCGCGAGGGCGTCGGCGCGGATGAACGACACGTCGAGGGCGAGCCGCTCGGCGTTGCCGGCGGCGACGGCGAGGGCGTCCTCGGAGATGTCGCAGGCGAAGACCTCGGCGTCGGGCCGCTCGTGCTTGAGGGCCAGGGCGATGGCCCCACTGCCGGTCCCCATGTCGAGCACCCAGGGCGCGTGGACGTCCGCCAGCCGTTCGAGCGCGGCCTCGACGACCTCCTCGGTCTCGGGCCGGGGGATCAGCACGGCGGGCGTGACCCGGAGCCGGAGACCGTAGAAGTCGGCGTGGCCGACGACGTACTGGAGCGGCTCGCGCCCGAGGCGGCGGGCCATCATCTCCTCGAAGACCAGGGTTTCCTCGGGCGTCACCGGCTCGCCGAGGTGGGTCAGCAGCGCCGTCCGGTCGAGGCCGAGCGCGCCCTCGAGCATCCACTCCGCGTTGCGCCGCGCCGCCTCGATCCCGGCCTCATTGAGCCGCCGGGTCGCCGCGTCGAGCAGGGTGCGCCGGGTCTTCATGGATCAACCAGAGGTGGGGTACACTAGAAGCACGCCCCTCTAACATACGTGTTCTCCTCTACTATGCGCCGACGCTTGGATTGGCGGCGCGTCTCACCTCGCTCCTATGAAGTCGTACCACAGCCGCACCGTCCTCGTCACCGGCGCGTCGAGCGGGATCGGCGAAGCCGCCGCCCGGCAGCTCGCCCGCGCCGGTGCTCCCGTTCTGCTGAGCGCCCGCTCCGAGGATGCTCTCGACCGCCTCGCCGCCGAGCTCCGAGGCCACGGGGCTGAGGCTGAGGTCTTCGCCCACGACCTCGGCGTGCCCGGCGCGGCCGGCGCGCTCTACGAGCGCCTCACCGAGGCCGGGCACGAGATTGACGTGCTCGTCAACAACGCCGGCTTCGGCAAGCTCGGCGACTTCGCCGGGTTCGAGACCGAGGTCTACGAGCAGATGGTCACGCTCAACGTCACGAACCTCGTCGCGCTGACGCGGCTGTGCCTGCCGGGGATGCTCTCGCGCGGCACGGGCGGCATCCTCAACGTGGCCTCGACGGCAGCCTTCCAGCCGGTCCCCTACTTCGCGGTCTACGCCGCCACGAAGGCCTTTGTGCTGTCGTTCTCCGAGGCACTCCACGCCGAGGTCGAGGGCCGCGGGGTCGCCGTGACCTGCCTCTGCCCCGGCCCGACGGAGACGGGCTTCGCCGCCGCCGCCGACATGGGCGAAGGCGCGTCGCTCATGCGCTCGGCCGAGACGCCGGAGAAGGTCGCCCGCGTCGGCCTCGACGCCCTGCTCAAGAACGAGCGCACCCAGGTCAGCGGCCTCGTCAACACGCTCGGCGCGCTCGCCACCCGCTTCGTCCCGACGAAGGCCGTGCTCGCCGTCGGCAAACGGGTGATGCGGTAGGGGCATGATTTATCATGCCCGCCGTCACATCGTGCCCGCCGTCACGTCCGGCCCGCGAAGAACCGCTCCACGTCGGCGAGGCGGTGGGCGTCGATGCCTCGGACGAGACGGCCCGGCCGGACGAGCGGCAGCGCGTCGTCGGGCACGAGCCGGTAGCGGGCGTTCTGCTCGATGAGCAGGCCCTCCTCCTGCGCTGCTTCGAGGAGCGCTGCGTAGCGCGCCTGCTCGGCGTCCAGCCAGTGCCTTTTCCGCAGATAGAGGCCGGGGTGGACCCACGCGGCCGGGATCGGCAGCCCGCCGGCCCGCCGGAATGCGGCGCGTAGCGAGGCCTCCCACAGGTCGAGGTCGTCGGGAAACCCGTGCTCGGCGACGCCGACGATCTCGGCGAGGGCGAGGTGCGCCTCGGCGATGTCGAGGCCGCCGCCGGGGAGGACTTTGGCCTCGAAGCCGAGCGTGACAGGGACGCCCCAGCGCTCGCCGCTCACCCGGACCTCGTCGGCGAAGGCCGCCACATCGTAGCTCGGCGCGCGGCGGATGTGCTCGAGGAAGACCACGCGGTCGAGGCCGTGCTTGGCGGCGTAGCGGACGTAGTCCCCCGCCGCCGGGTGCCCGTCGGTGTGGTGGGTGTGGCAGTGGAAGAGCACGCGGCCGCGCAGGAGGTCAGGCAGCATCGCTAGGTCTCGCACCCGTCAAATCTCGAACACGTCGTCGCCCACGATCCCGAGGCCGCCCCAGTAGCGGCGGAACGTCGCCGCGCGGAGCGGGGCCGGGAGGGCCTCGGGCACCGCGCCGAGGCACTCCTGCACGCCGAGCCAGACGGCGTTGAGGCCGCCGAAGACGCTCGCCACCATCGTCCCCTGCACGCGCGGGTTGCACTCCAGCACGCGCGGCACCCCGTCGGCGTCTTCCTTGAACTGGAACCCGAAGGCGTAGCGCAGCCCGAGGTGCCGCGCCGCCCGGAGCGTCGGCCCGGCGAGGCCGGCGCGGACCGGCAGCAGCGTCGTCTCGAACGCGATGCCGCTGCGGACCGCGTCGCGGCGGCGCGGCATCGCCACGGCCAGCCGCTCGCCGATGAAGGCGTCAACGGAATACTCCGGGCCGGGCAGGTACTCGCTCACGAGGAGCGGGGGCCACACGCTGCCGCGCCGCAGGACGGCGAGCAGGTCGTCCAGCGAGACCTCGACCCCGCTGGGCTTCTCGGCGAGGACGCGGCGGACGTCCCAGGCGGCCTCGCGCAGAATCCGCAGCCCGCGCATCCCGTTCGAGACCGGCGGCTTGACCACGACCGGCGCGTCGGGATACCCGAGCGCGGCGACGGCTTCGACGAGGGCGGCTTCGGAATGCGCCGTCCGCCACGCCGGGGCCGGCAGCCCGAGGTCCTCGAACGCCCGCAGCACCGCGCCCTTGTCGTTGGCCGCCTCGACGGCCGCCGCGTCGCTGACCATCACCCGCACGCCGTCCGCCTCGAACGCGTCCCGCTGCCGGGCGAGCACGGCGATCTCGCGCGTCGTCTGCGGAACTACCAGGTCAACCCGTTCCCTCCGGCAGACCGCGCGGAGCGCGTCGAGGTAGGCCGGCGCTTCGGGCGGCGGGACGCGGTGAAACGCATCGGTGAGGGTGCGACCGACGGCCCGCTCGCTGAGGTCCACGCCGACGGTGAATACGGCCGGGTCGCCTGCGCGCAGCGCGTAGAGCGTACCCCGGATGCCGGGCGCGCCCGCGCCGGTGACGAGGATGCGGAGCGGCCGTGTCACCACGTCACCCGCACGACCTCGAACGCCTCGGCGGCCTCCACCTTGACCTGGGTGCCGCGCACGCGGGCGAGGCCCTCGATGAAGGCCCGCGAGAAGTACGGCCGCCCGAGCTCGAACTGCGAGCGGTAGGCCTGGAGCGCCGCCCACTTCGCCTCGAGGTGGCGCGGCGCGAGCGTGACGAACGCCTGCGCGTCGAAGGTGATGTGGTTCCACGGCAGCTCGTAGCCCAGCGTCGTCACGTCCTTGAACGCCCGCAGCCCCTCCGTGTGGACGACCTGGTGGTCCTGGTGCAGGTCGTGCCCCGAGGGCAGCAGCACGAGGTCCGGCTCGAGGAGCCGCCGCACGGCGACCATCTCTTCGAGGACCTCCTGGCGGGAGTACGAGAGGCGGCGCACCGGGTAGTCGTAGACGTGGCAGTGCGCCTCGGGGATGCCGAGCGTCTCGGCGGCGGCGGCGAACTCGCGGCGGAGCGTGTCCGGCGGCGCGTCCGGCGGGAGCGAGTCGCTGGCCGTCGAGAAGACCATGACGTGGAGCTCGGTCCCGCCTTCGAGCAGGCGCGCGAGCGTGCCGCCGCAGCCCAGCTCCGCGTCGTCGGTGTGGGGGGCGAGCACGAGCGCGCGGCGGTAGTCCATGCCGCGCCTAGTAATACTCGATGGAGAACCCGTCGAAGCGGCCGCGCGGGGCCTCCCACACGTCGTCCACCTCCTCGACCTCAGCCAGCTCCGGCCCCTCGCGGAGCGCCTCGAGCAGCGCGTCGAGCGCCTCGCGCGGCCCCTCGGCGATGACCGTCACCACGCCGTCCGGGTCGTTGCGGACGAAGCCTTTGAGGTCCAGCTTGCGGGCGGTCCCGCAGGTGAAGTAGCGGAAGCCGACGCCCTGCACGTGGCCGTGGACCTCGGCCACGAGGCGCTCTTCAGTGTCGGTGGCAGGGCTGGAAACGGGAGCGGCCATAGCCGTAGCGGAACGCGTCATGCCTGTGGAGTAGAGGACCCCGTAGAGTAGAGAACTCGCGCAACATAAACAAGAGCGCCGACAGGATATTGCCGGCGCTCGGGTAGAAATGGCGAAACCGCCCAGAAATGTAGGGCCTATTCCTGCACGTCTCAGAGCAGCTTCCGGCTCTTCGCCCAGCCCTCGAACTCCTCGACGAGCTGCTCGAAGCTCTCGAGCACGAAGAGGACCGGCTGGAGGTGCCACACGTCGTAGTCCTGGCTGATAACGGCCTCCGGCGAGAACGGCCGGTGCTCGACCTCGTCCGAGAGCGCGTTGAGGACCTCGCCCTTCGACGACATGATGCCGGCGCCGAAAATCCGGTACCCCGCCGGGTCCTGGACGAGGCCGAACTCGACCGTGAACCAGTGGAAGCGCTCCAGGCTCTGCCGGTCGCGGCCCTTGGCGTCGAGCGCGGCGCGGCCGAAGAGCTGGTAGAAGTCGGCGAAGGCAGGCTGGGTGAGCGTCGGCATGTGCCCGAAGATGTCGTGGAACATGTCGGGCGCAGGGGTATAGTCGAGCTCCTCCTTGCCGCGGATGTAGTCGGTGGACGGGAAGAGGCGCTCGGAGAGGAGGCGGAAGAAGTCGCGCTCGTGGAGGAGGCCGGGGATGCGGGCGACCTTCCAGCTGGTCTCGCGGTCGAGGACGCGGCTGAGGTCGCGGAGCGCCGGGATGCCGGTGGCGGCGAGGCCGAGCTGCTTGACGCCTTCGAGGTAGGTCTCGCTCGCGCGGCCGGGCAAGAGGCCCATCTGCCGCTCGAAGAGGAAGTCCCACGTCTCGTGGTCGCCGCGGGGATAGGTCGGCGGCGCGATCTCGTCGCCGATGGGCGGCTCGCCGTCGAGGTCGTGGGGGATGCAGCGGGGGTCTACGTCGGCGACGTCGTCTTTCTCGTAGGCGGAGACAAACTCGGCCTCGTCGGCCTCGGCCGTCGCCGTGGCTTTTTCGTCGGTCATGGTCAGCGGCTCGGTGGGTTACGGGAAGCGCTTCCGGGCGAGAGGGGCTATACTCGGCAGCCGCCCGAGGGGTCCCTGGTCAGCAGACAGAGGACGGTGAACAGAGGACGGTGGACGGTCGGGCACGGAGCGCGACGGCCTCGGTAGCTTTCCCAGTTTTCTTACTCCCGACTCCCGACTCCCGACTCCCGACTCCCGACTCCCGACTCCCGACTCCCGACTCCCCTACTCCTCCGGCCGCTTCACCTCGGTCTCAACGGAGCCGCGCTTGGCGTAGCCGACGATCACGACGAGCGCGCCGATCACGACGCCGACGGCGACCGTCACCCACCAGCTCGTCTCCTCCAGCCCGAAGAGGCGCGGCGCGAGAAACGCCATGAGCATCACGCCGACGAGCGCGAGGCCGATTGCAGTGAACCAGAGCGGGCCGTTCGAGGCGGGTTCGGTTGCCATAGCTGGAGTCAGGGGTTGACGGCGTCCTGCCGCGTCACGAGGAGCGCGAGGCGCAGGACGATGTAGAGCGCGAGGACGGCGGAGAGGACCAGCACCCCCTGCCGGACGCCGCGGAGCGTGAGGTCGCCGTAGCGAAGATAGTCGGCGGCGGTCCACCCGACGAGGTTGGCGGCGGCGGCGAGCGTTCCGAAGAGCAGCAGCAGCCGGCGCGGCGCGCGGAGATCGGGCATGGCGGGTACGGCGGAAGGCGGGGTCCCTGTGACGGCGCGCGCGGCGGCGAGGTTTCCCACTGCGCCTTGCGCTTACGCCGCCTCCCTCCACTTGATGCTGCACCCGAGCGACGGGAGCTGCTCGCCGGTCACCGCGCCGGTCGCCAGCAGCTCGTCGAGGGCGTCGCGCAGCTCGCTCGTCGTGGCGGGCGTGCCGGGGCGTCCGTCGTCGAGGCGGCCCCGGTAGGCCAGCG